>JAUUYO010000254.1 GCA_030590405.1 Kangiellaceae bacterium | reverse complement strand
GGGGGTTAAGTTCCCTCCCCTTGGAAGGGGAGGGCTAGGGAGGGGTCGCAAAGAGGAAAAATAAATGCTAAATTCGTTGTTAGTAAATGATTATATGGTGTCAGCGATGATCACTTTAAAGCCGGGAGTTGATATTGTTGAAGCGGCACAAACGTTGCAAGAGTATCGACTGTCTGGCGCTGCGGTAACCGATGATCATAATCGTTTAATCGGTTTTCTTTCTGAGAAAGATTGTTTGCATACGGTATTAAGCGCCGTTTACAATCAGGATTATGGTGACCTGGTGGAAGACCGAATGAGCAAAGAAATCAAAAGCGTTCATCCGACCGATAATATCACCGATGTCGCCGAGCGATTTTTAAAAGACGGCGTTCGTATGTATCCGGTTTTAGATAAGGATGTGCTGGTTGGGATCATTTCCCGTCAAAGCGTTCTGAAAGCCTTTTGTCAGTTTAGCAAAACCAATCCTAACAAATAATCGATTCAATTAAATTCGATTATCCATTGCTCAACCAAAGAGTCTCCGGCCCAATGCCACAAATTGAAAAAATAAAAAGTTATTTCCTTCAGCTGCAAGATAATATTTGCAGTGAATTAGAACAGGCCGATGGTAAACAACAATTTATCACCGATGAGTGGCAACGAGAGCAAGGCGGCGGTGGTCGTACCCGGGTGTTAGGCAACGGCGCAGTGATCGAAAAAGGCGGGGTGAATTTTTCTCATGTTTATGGCGATTCAATGCCTGCTTCTGCAACCGCTCATCGACCAGAACTCGCGGGTCGAAATTTTCAGGCGATGGGCGTTTCACTGGTGATCCATCCCAGTAATCCTTATGTGCCGACTTCGCATATGAACGTACGGTTTTTTATCGCCGAAAAAGCTGGAGAGGATCCTGTATGGTGGTTTGGTGGCGGTTTTGATTTAACTCCTTACTATGGGTTTGAGGAAGATTGTGTTGATTGGCATCAAGTTTCTAAACAAGCTTGTGCACCTCTAGGCGAGCAGGCTTATCCCAAATATAAAAAATGGTGTGATGATTATTTTTATATTAAACATCGCAATGAAGCGCGAGGCATTGGCGGGCTGTTTTTCGATGATTTGAATGAACCTGATTTTGCAACCGCCTTCGAATTTACTCAAAGTGTCGGCAATCATTACACTAAAGGCATTATTCCCATTATTGAAAAACGTAAAGACACGCCTTTTGGAAAAAAAGAAAAAACTTTTCAAAAAATTCGCCGGGGTCGTTATGTAGAATTTAATCTGGTTTACGACCGCGGCACATTATTTGGATTACAAACCGGCGGTCGAACCGAGTCGATTTTAATGTCGCTACCCTCCGATGTTGGCTGGGAATATAATCATCAGGTTGAACCGGGCAGTGAAGAAGCCAGGTTAACGGATTATTATCTGAAAGCGAAAGATTGGATTTAATCTCTAAGTTCTCAATACTTTGTATGTTGGGCTTTAGCCCAAAAAATGAACAACTGTTGGGCTAAAGCCCAACCTACAAAGAAACAAATTATTTCCAATAGTAGGAAAAACATGTCTCAATTTACTTTAAGCAATAGCTTCCCAAATACTCGCCCCAGACGAATGCGAGCTAATGATTTTTCGCGCCGCTTGATGGCAGAAAATAAACTCAGCGCGGATGATTTGATCTATCCGGTGTTTGTATTAGAAGGTGAAAATCGGATTGAAGAAATTGTTTCGATGCCGGGTATTCAACGTAAGAGTTTAGACAATTTGTTGATTGAACTGAAAGAAGTCGTTGAATTAGGAATTCCTGCCGTGGCTTTGTTTCCGGTAATTGATGATAAAAAGAAATCATTGTTAGCCGAAGAAGCTTATAACCAAAATGGATTAGTACAACAAGTCGTCAGCGCAATTAAGAAGAAATTTCCAGAGCTTGGAGTGATCACGGACATCGCCCTCGATCCTTATACAAGCCATGGACAAGACGGAATCATTGATGATGCAGGATACGTATTAAATGACACCACCGTCGAAGTGCTAGTTAAACAGGCGTTAAGTCATGCGGCAGCGGGGGTGGATATAGTTGCGCCTTCTGATATGATGGATGGCCGTATCGGTGCGATACGGCAGGCGCTTGAAAAAGCTGGTTATGTGAATACTAAAATACTTGCTTATTCAGCCAAATATGCATCGGCTTTTTACGGACCGTTTCGAGACGCGGTCGGCTCCGGTGGTAACTTAGGTAAAGCCGATAAAAAAACTTATCAAATGGACCCCGCCAATGGTGATGAAGCTTTTCATGAAATTGCCCTCGACTTACAAGAAGGTGCGGATATGGTGATGGTTAAACCGGGCATGCCTTATCTGGATGTCATTTATCGCGCCAAGCAAAATTTTAAAGTGCCCATGATGGCCTATCATGTGAGCGGTGAATATGCGATGTTGAAAGCGGCGTCTGCCAATGGCTGGATCGATGAAAAAAAATGTGTGCTTGAAGCCATGGTGGGGTTTAAAAGAGCTGGGGCAGATGCCGTTTTGACTTATTATGCTAAGGATGTTGCCCGCTGGCTGACTGGTCAATAGAACCTCAGGCCTGTAGAACATCGGAATACACTAATATTAATAACCTCTAAATAAACAATAAAAAATCACAAAATGAATAATAAATCTTCAAAAAAAACCTTAAGAATGCCGATCACCAATATTTACGCCAAGGGCGGTTTTTCTGTGGAGGTTAAGCTAGGCAGTGAATTAGACAGTGTGAATCTTGTACTCGATACTGGAAGTAGCACATTAGTCGTATCGCCACAGGCTTACCTGTCAAATATCGATAAATCATTACAACCGACCAGCTATGCTCAAAGCGTTAGCTATGGAATTGGGGGGTGGTATGGCTCGGTGGTCAAAACAGATGTCGACATGCTCGCTCATGGAGAAAGCATGTTTCTGGCTGATACTCATATTTCAATCGCGGAGGTGAGTAAAAAAGGATCGTTTGCCAGTGCCGATGGAATTTTAGGATTGGCCTTTCATGAGTTAAACCGCTGCCATAATCTCGCTGAATATTTAAGTGAGAAAAATATAAACCCTGAACACACCCATCCCTGGCAATCGGAAGATTTAGACAAAGGGTCTATTAAAGATTTTAAAAAATTCCTGAAAAGCTATCCAAAAGAACAGGTCAAACCTTATTTTACCCAGTTGGAAGATCAAGGTATTTCACCTAATAAATTTTCTTTCTATTCACGGCGCTCCAGTATTCATCATCATTCGCCAGGGTTAACTCAGGAGCAATTAAAGCAAGACCCGCTTAATCAGGGCTTGTTTATTTTAGGTGGTGGGGTTGAAGATTCCGATCTTTATCAGGGCGAATTAAAACGCATTAAAGTGATCGACGATGTTTATTACAATGTACGTTTGCTAAAAATAAAAGTTAATGGTTGTGAATTTTTTGACGTACCAAAATTAATCGGAAAGGAATTAGAAAGACACCATTCCAATGCATTTGTTGATACCGGCGCGTCGTTAATCGTTTTAGAAAGTTCGGTATTTAACTATATTATGGACAGTTTTGAAAAAATAAATCCCGAGTTTAAAAATATCCTTGAACCTTTTTTATCCTTTGAAGGGGTGGAAGAAGGTGTGCCATTGGAAAAGCTCAACCTCGAAGAATGGCCGGAGATAGAATTTGTGTTTGAAGCCTCGGTTGATAGCGAAAGTGATGAGGTGAGTTGGATTTGTAATGCTGATGATTACTGGCAAATTAATGCGCCAGAGCATGGTCAGGGATCATTTAAAATTCTGTCTCAATTGCCCGGCTGGCCCGATCAGTCGATCATCGGTCTGCCATTGTTGACGGATTATTATGTGGTATTTGCCCGGTTTGAAAATGAGTTTGGGGATATTAAGTTTGCTCCGGTGAAGAATACATGACTGATTTGGCAAGAATAACGGAGATCGAAACAGAATGTTTGTATTTGGTCCCGTTAGAAGAGCTTGACTCAGAACTATATACGCATTTGTATTCGGATGACTTTTTGACTGAAAATACTGGAGGTAAGGTTAATAGTTGTAAAATACAGAAAGCATTCAAATTATCCTTGAAATCAAATTCAGAAAACACCTTTAGCCGGTTTACATGGTCCATTGTCACTAAAAAAAAGAAACGGAAAGTTGGTATATGTGGCCTTGTTTCTAACAATGTAAACGCTAAAAGTGCTGACATAGGTACGGTCATCAAAGCAGAGTATCATGCTCGTGGCATTGCTACTGAATCTTTAAGAGGATTGATGAAATATGGGTTTGAAATTTTGAGATTAGGAGAAATTAATGGTAATTCATTTCTTAGTAATCAGATCTCATTCAACCTTATGAAATCACTTGGTTATCAGTTTGAGACAAAAAAACAGGACAGAAGTGGTGGTTATTTCTGGCATATGACTGCTGAAAACTGGCAAAAATCAAAACTAATAAAACCCAAAGGGTAGGAATGAATGAAATTAAGCTGGAAGGTGAGTTAGATGTCTAAAGGAAGTTTGTCATGTGTTGGAATTGGTATGACTCTCGGCGCACATATAACACCGATAGTCAGTGAACACATCAAACGCAGTGATGTTTGTTTTGTTGCGGTATCTGACGCACTGGTTGAACTATGGATAAATGAAATGCATGATGATGTGCGAAGTCTACAG
>JAUUYO010000058.1 GCA_030590405.1 Kangiellaceae bacterium | reverse complement strand
CATATTTGTCTCTCAAGGTCTTAATCGCCGCTGCTGTAGCCGTATTGCATGCCACCACTAAAGCTTTGACGTTTTGTTTGTGCATATGCTCGGCTATCGCTAAAACGCGTAATTCAATTTGTTGTTCTGACTTATTGCCGTAAGGGGTATGTTCACTATCGGCGAGGTAAATCAAATTTTCATTCGGCATCAGCTCATGAATAGCCTTGAGGATACTCAGTCCACCGACCCCGGAGTCAAAAATACCTATCGGATGATTATTAATGATTGAACCTGAATTTTGTCAATGGATAAGGGAATTATAAACTAAAGTCTGGGAAATAAAAATTTTCGTCCCGCCTTTTTGTCGAGAGTGGCTATGGTAAACTGTTTGCAAAGCAAAAATTAACAACAAAGGATGATTAATGCTTAAAGCTGTCTTTAAAGCCTCGCTTATCGGAGGACTCGCTATTTTTCTAACCAGCTGCGCTAGCTATAAACCTAGCAATCTCAATAATATCTGCGATATTTTTCTCGGTGAAACGGACTGGTATGAAGCCGCGCGGGATGCAAAACATCAGTGGGGAACTCCCATCTATGTGATGATGGCGATTATGCATCAGGAATCGCGCTTTGTAGATGATGCCCAGCCCGAGAGAGATTGGTTTTTGGGTTTTATTCCGCTGCCTCGGGATTCTTCGGCTTACGGTTATGCTCAGGCGCAAGATCCCGTGTGGGGAGAATATATACAACAAACAGGTAATTCTGGTGCAGACCGAGACGACTTTGAAGACGCCGTTGATTTTATTGGCTGGTACACTGATGGCAGCCAAAAGCGATTAAAGCTTTCCAAGTGGGACGCCTACGGTCAATATCTGGCTTATCATGAAGGGCGTGGCGGCTATTCGCGCGGCAGTTATAAAAGTAAGTCCTGGCTTAAACAAGTTGCGGCAAAAGTAAAAAAACGAGCAACCACCTATAATGTACAATTAAAAGGTTGTCGAGCAAAACTGGATGATCGGGTAGACAGTTGGTTCTAACGTAGGGGCTGGCACCCGTGCCTGCCTTTCTCTTGTTTATTTGATAGCCGCTTGTTATATTCGGTGCTAAGTACACCAATAAAATCGGTTATACTCATGAATATAACAACAAAATTAACAAGAATATTTTAGAAAGACAATCATGGATACCCAAATAACAATTCCATTCTGGTTCTTTATACTGCTGATTTTTATCTCAGCGTTAGTGGTTATCCAAAAGTTTCTGTTCCCAGGAATACGTTGGTTCTTTAGAAAAAAAATCAACTTGGCCATCAATGAACTCAATCAACGGCTTAATGTCAGTATTAGGCCGTTTCAGCTGACTAAACGGCAAGTTTTATTAGATAGGCTCATTCATGATGCCCAGGTCCTGGAATTTGTTCAGTCCCAATCCATTGAAGATGAAGTTCCGCGAGAAGTTTTAATGGAAAAAGTGCATATCTATGCCAGAGAAATCATCCCCTCTTTTAATGCTTACATTTATTATCGTTTTGGTTTTTGGCTGTCTAAAAAACTCGCCATGATGTTGTATAAGGTGAGAGTTAAAACCGCCTCAAAGCAACATCTAAATCAGGTCAGTCAAGATGCCACCATCGTGTTTGTGATGAATCATCGCAGTAATATGGATTATATTTTGATTTCTTTTTTAGTGTCCGAAAAAATGACCCTGTCTTACGCTGTGGGAGAATGGGCGAGGGTTTGGCCGCTGCAAGGTTTAATCAAATCCATGGGGGCCTATTTTGTTCGTCGAAACTCAAGAAATCCTCTGTACCGTAAAGTATTAGAACGATATATTGCCATGGCAACCAAAGAAGGTGTGTGTCAGGCAGTATTTCCAGAAGGCGGATTGACGCGTGATGGTAAGATCCGTGCGCCAAAGTTAGGCTTTTTAGATTATATGCTACGTAATTATAACCACAGGAAAGATCGAGACGTGATCTTCATTCCCGTGGGGATTAATTATGACCGAGTATTGGAAGATAGAACCTTATTACGCACACTGGATCCGCAGGCTGAAAAACGCAGTCGATGGTATGCGATCAAAACCACCCTGAAATTTTGGCTGCATAACTTACATCTGGCACGGCGTCATCAGTGGAAACGATTTGGGTATGCCAGCGTCAGCTTTGCTGATCCGGTGTCGACCAAAGACTATTGCGAAAAAAATAAAATTGATTTTTCTCAACTGGATTCTGAACAAAGGTTTAAACAGGTGGCTATGCTTGCCGATGTGTTAATGACCGATATTGAGAAAACCGTGCCAGTTGTGCCGGTTGTCCTGTTAGCTAGTGTTTTTTTGCAGGCAAAAGGTAGGACGATGGCTAAACAAAAAGTGCTTGGTAATGCAAAAGATCTGATGAAAAGGATTGAGAAAAAGGGCGCTCAGATCCTTTTTCCTAATAAAGATAAACTGGTTAATCTGGAAGCTGCAATGGAAATGCTCTGTTTCAGGCATTTAGTCAAGGTCCAGGATGATTCCTATCAAATGGAGGAAAATGCAACAGAAGTATTTGAATATTATCAAAACTCCATTAAATACTGGCTTGATTAGAATAGCCTTGCAATCAAACCACCAATCTTTAGTTTTTAGGTCTATACTGAAAAATAGTTGCTAGCTCTTAAGGTTTTCAAAAAGGAAATGTTATGATTGAAGAAAAAATAATTGAAGAAAAAGTAATTGAAGAAAAAGTGATTGAAGAAAAAAGAAACTTTCCCCGTCGAATGCAAAATGAGCAAGTTCATGTTGATATTTTAAAAGCTTCAAATGAACAGATTGACAACAGCGTTCGATACGAAGGCCTTATGAAAGATATTTCACATAACGGCATTCGTTTGCATGGTAAACATCCGCTTGAAAAAGATGCAATCCTCGACCTGTTAGTTGAATTTGAGGCGGATCATGCCAAGTATAATTTAACTGGTTGTGTTAAATGGGTGACTGAAACTACCGAGCATGAATTTGTTGCTGGGTTAGAGATCAACGATAGTGATAATACTGATATCACTAAATGGCATCAAAAATTTTCTTAGACAGAACATGGGCTCCTGTTTCAATACTGTTCTAATAAGTACTGACGCATCTGGCTTTCAATTAAAGGATCTGAGAATAGATAGCCTTGTCCATATTGACATTGATATTTGAGTAAGAACTCAAGTTGTTCTTGTGTTTCAATTCCTTTAGCAACTGAGTTTAAACGAAGGTCATTGATTAAGGAAATAATGCCTTGTAATACTCGATCATTAAATTTGTTTTTATTAACATTTCTGATCAAACTTCGATCCAGTTTTACCGAATGAAAATGAAATTTCTGTAGGTTTTGTAGTGAGGCACTGCTTTTTCCAAACCCATCGAGTACCAGTTGTACGTCGAATAATTTTAATTCATTTGCCACCTCAACCAGTTCAGGAATATTTTTTTTAGTATTGTTCTCGTGGATTGCAATAAAAACATCTGTAGGAACAATGTCATAAGAAGTTAGCTTATGTTTAATGAATTGTAATGCTTTTTTATTAAGCAGGTATGTGACGGGCAGATTAAGGTTGATTAATATTTTTATACCCTCCTGGTTCCAGCGATTTAATGAATTGAATAGTCGGTCAACCAACCAATCTGAAATACTATCGAGCATGCCAATTTCTTCGGCGATGGGAAAAAATTGTGAAGGGTATATGATTCGGTTTTCTTCCATTTTCCAACGCAAATTAACATCCAGCTCTACGGTCTTCATGGTATTCAAGTTTAATAATGGTTGATAGACAAGAAACAATTCTCTTGATTGTATTGACTGGCGGAGTCTGTTTTCAATTCCAACTCTTTCGAGTGCTTTTTGATTGCTGTCTTCATGGTAGTACTTAAAAAGATTTTCACCTTGTTGTTTTGTTTGTGCAAGAGCTGTTTCTGACATTGTAATGAGTTCACTCCAATTACCACCGTCATCAGGATAGCTTGAGATGCCTGCACAGGCTGAAATATTAATCGAATGATCATTGATGATAAAGGTCTTTGCGATTTCTTTTAACAATTGGTTTATCGTATGTTGAATGTCACTATCACCAGAGGCATGCCTGAGAATGATAATAAAGGTATCTTGCTCGTAACGCGCTAGTACATCGTCTTTTTTGATATAAGGCAATAATCGACTGCTCACCCTCGCAACGAGAGCATCAAGCGTATCTCCATTAAAAGTAGTTTTGAGCTTTGTAAAATGATCAATGCTCAAAAATATAATCGAAAGTTCCTGTTGGTTAGTCTTACACTGTTTTAATAATTGGCGTAGTCGATCAAAAGCGATGACTTTATTAGGTAAACCGGTTGCTTGATCGTAAAAGCTAGTTTCAAAAGCTGGCTTGTCCAATTGTTTTAGCTGGCTGATGTCGCTCATAACTACTACATAACCACTATCTCGGTTATCCTTGGTGATAACATTGATTCGGATATTGACAGCAAAGCTAGGTGCATGTAGTCGCGGAACCGAACTTTCACCGTGCCAACGCTTATTTTGCTGTACTTGTTTTTTGATCATTTCGGTCTCGTTTCCGGTAAACCGAGAAAATGCGATATCGACCATGCTCTTGCCAATCAGGGCATCACCGGAAAATCCTGTGGCATTTTCATAGGCTTGATTGACCACTGTAACGATTAGATCGTTATCCAATATAAAAACAATGTCCTGAGTACTTTGAAAAGCATGGCTGTATAGGTTGAGCTTATCTTCTATTTTCTTTTCCGAATTGATATCCGTCCAGATACCTGTGGCTCTTTTTGGATGTCCTGAGGAGTAGTACTCATTGACTTTTCCGTAGATCCGGTTCCATATCCAGTGTTGATAAAAACGACTGCGGTAGGTTTCAAAAAAAGACGGTTGTTTACCGCACAAAAAATTGAGCCAGGCCTGTCTGGCTTGTTCGAGGTCTTCAGGGTGAACCATGGAAAAATATTTTTTCAGGGGTAAATGGATAGGTTCTCTTTTATTTTGGTAAACAATAAAGGAAGAGTTTTCAATATTATCTTGCTCTATTAAACAATCCCAAATACCTCGCTTGGTATCAAATAGTGCCAACTCCATTCGTTGCTCATTTTCTTCAAGCTGTTGATGAAGTACTTGTGATTTCTTTTTGGTGACTTGGCGGCGATAGATAAACCAGCCAATAATAAGCATAACAATAATGTAGTTTTCAATGCTTTTTGGAATGGTAAATAACGGTGTGTCGGTGACGGTTATTTTTAGTTGAACCTTCTCGGAAAGACTGCCACTTTCTATTAATATTGAGCGAATATTAAAAATTGTTTCGCCAGCAGGTAAGTCGGATAATAAAATTTCTGGATGCTTGGTAATTCGTGGTTGAGTTTCTTTTGTACCTTCTAGCCAATATTCATATTGCCAGTCATCAGGGCGAATAAAATCAAGGGTCGAAAATGAAATATTAATCCTGTCCTGACTATTTTCTACGCTGACATGGTTATTTTTTCCGAAGGATCGTTTTTTATCACTCTTGTCTGCAAATATTTCTACTGATGTGATAACCGTTGAGCGTTTTTGACTTAGCTTTTTTAACTCTTCAGGTATTATTTTGGTTAACCCCTTCGGTCCGCCATAGAAAAAATTGCCTTCTTTTGTTTGTAGCGCAGCACCTTCATTAAATTCATTGCTAACCAGTCCATTTAGATGATCAAAAATGACATAATCAAAATTTTCAGGGTCGATCCTGATGAGTCCCTGAGTACTACTCGCAAAGATATAGCCATTGCTACTTTGCAAAGAATAAGCAGTATTATCTGGGAAACCATTGGAACTGTGTAAATGATAAATGACTTTGTTGTTATTTTTCAAATCAAGGATGTAAATGCCATTTTTTTTATAGGAAATCCACAACTGGTCATTATGTATTTTGATATCCATTAAAAGTGCGTAACTACCTTTAGTGTTTTTCTCAGACGTTAAAACCGTATGGATTTGTTTTTTTTCAATCGAGTAAGTAATTAACTTATCGTGCAGGCCTATCCATAAAAGTTCGTTTTCATATTTTAATAAGCGCGTGGTTTTGGCATTGCTCCGGGACATAATATGTTTGTCGTAAGAAAAAACTTGCTGGTTGATATCAAATTTAAGGATGCCTATATTAGTTGCCAGCCAAATCGTTCCAGGTTGTGCTGAAAGCATTGTAAAAATAAGAAAAGGACGTTTTAGTTTTTCAAATTGAGGGGAAAATGAAATGATAGCCTTATTTTGTTTGTTGTATTTCAATAAACCATCGCCGGAAGATAACCATAGATCTTCAGGGGTTTCAATTAAATCATAAATTTTTAAGTTTTCCTTGCTGGTGCCAGGTGTCCTGGCATGAATAACTGAATCGATCCTTTGCTGTTTTGGGTTATAGTAATTTAGTCCGGCCTCTGTTCCAATCCAAAAATTTCCCTGGTTGTCCTGGTCGATACTCCAAACTGTATCATGGTTGAGTCTTAAATTTGGTTTTTCATTTTCTGAACTCCAGGATTCAAATGAGAAATTTTGTGTATCCCATATAAATATCCCCTGACTGTGGGTGCCGATCCAGAGAAAATGTTGACTATCAACGAAAATGGTTTTGATTTTGTACTCTGAATGCTGTGGTAATACCTTCGATAAAGAAAAAAGCGTGGTGACTTGTCGAGTTACCGGATCAAAGGTTTTTAGCTCATCTAAATTCGAAAAATAAACTAGATTATTATCGACTGAGATATTGCTGATGTAGCCATCGGTTATCTGCTGGGCTTGTATGCTACCCGGATTGGTACTGTCCCAACTGCTAGTATCCAACAAAAATAGCCCTCGATTGCTGCTAATGACAAGCTGGTTATCGGTTAGCTTGTTGATGGTATTGACGGTTAAATCTGAAGAGAGCTGATTTTCAGATTTTGCTGTAATAAGCGGAATTTTAACTAAGCTCAAATCATTTGTATCAAATAGATATAAGCCTTGAGTTGAGCCTAGCCAATAATGCTCGCCGTCTTTTTCGAACGATAAAAGATTCGTTTGTTGTGAATGAAAAATAGACATCGCATCCGGTTGAACGATATCACGTCCTTTTAACTTATAACGATAGATGCCGTTCCAGCTAAATATCCACATATTGTCGGGGTCAATTTCCTCGCTACCGACCAGCATATTGGCGTTGACCTGATATTTCTGCAGGGATGGTAAGTGAGAATGGTGGTTGATATTTTGATCTTGACTGATAAAAATCAAGCCACGATCGGTGCTGATCCATAAATTGTTTTTACTGTCCTGGATTAAGGAATTTACCGGGGTGGAGTCCAGTTGGTTGTTTGGACCTTGCAGGCTTATCATCGATTCGCCATCAAAACGATTAAGCCCTGCTTGTGTGGCTATCCATACCAACCCCTGATTGTCTTCATAAAAATCATTAACCGTATTATGACTGAGACCTTGCTTTACGTCGATATGGCGTAAACTGACGTGCTTGATAGTATTGTCAAATGCCCAGCCAGGGTTGACGACAATAATCAGGATTGATAGTAAGCAAATTTTTAGTGTCATTAGTACAACCATTGTTCAGTTGAGCATCGAGCCACAGTCAAATAATCATTAAAATTAACGAGTTAAAAGCTTTGACTCAACAATATATCATTATTGCCAAGTATAAATCATGTGAAGAATAATACTCTTTATTATGAAGTTAGGTTTTTTCCGTGATTTATTGACAAGATTTAGTAATAATACTTGTCATGGGTACAGCCTTCCGATAGAATGCGGTCCACATTGATGCGGGGTGGAGCAGCCTGGTAGCTCGTCGGGCTCATAACCCGAAGGTCGTTGGTTCAAATCCAGCCCCCGCTACCAATTTTTAATCTCTTTTGTTAGAGTGTTTTAATAAGAGAGTAGAAAGAGCCCCTATATGGGGCTTTTTCGTAAGTTTATTTAGACGACTATTTATTTAGACAACTATTTATTTAGACAACTAGTATAAGCTATGACAATAAGGTGTCGATAAACTCTAGAATATTCTAGCTGAAATCGATCTCCAGTAGTATTTGGAATGGGCCTTATGTGCCCATTTTTTGTGCCTGAATGAGTGAAGATGTGGGCGTGAATAAGGGCGAGACGAGCGTTGACTTCCTTTTAAGTTCAACTAATTAGATGACGTAAACTGATATAGAATACAAGATGGCTAAAATTGATCAATTGACAGAGTTATTAAAACCCGCTGCAGAAGCATTGGGATACGAATTTATCGGCATTGAGTATGTCGGCCAAGGGATGCATTCTGTTCTTCGGATATACATTGATCATGAAAATGGGATTAGCGTCGAAGACTGCACCAAAGTGAGCCATCAGGCTAGTGGTATTCTGGAAGTTGAAGATCCTATTTCTAGCCAGTATACGCTCGAAGTATCTTCACCTGGTTTAGACAGGCCGTTATTTACTTTGCCCCATTTCGAGAAAGTGGTTGGTCAGGAAATTAGCATTCGTTGTCATCTGGGAGTGGATGGCAGACGTAAATTTAAAGGTGAGCTAAATGAAGTGGATGCGCATCATTTAGTTATAACAGTAGATAATCAACCTTATGAGGTTGATTTTCAGGATGTCGATAAGGCGCATTTGGTCGCCGTTTTTTGATTTAAAAATTATTTAGGTAAGACTTATTTAGGTAACAATTATCAACGGATTATTTTTATATTAATCTAAGTTTAATTGATGTTGATTGAGGTTGATTGATTTATGAACAACAAAGAAATTTTATTAGTCGTCGATGCAGTATCTAACGAAAAAGATATTGAGCCGGAAATTATTTTTCAGGCGATAGAAGCTGCGATTGCCACCGCCACCAAGAAAAAGAAGGGAGTAGATATTGAAGTTCGGGTCGATATTGATCGCGAGACTGGCGACTATGACACTTACCGTCGTTGGTTAGTGGTTGAACCCGATGAGGAAGAAGGGCTTGGACTAGAGAATCCACTTGCCGAAATAACCTTGGAAGCCGCTCAAATTGACGAGCCGGAAATACAAGTCGGGGAATATATCGAAGAACAGATCGAATCAATTGCTTTTGGCCGTATTGCTGCGCAAACAGCTAAACAGGTTATCGTACAAAAAGTTCGCGAAGCAGAAAGAGCAAAAGTCATCGATGCCTTTGAATCAAGAGTCGGTGAACTTGTCACCGGGGTGGTCAAAAAGGCTAATCGAGATTCAATTATTATCGATTTGGGTGGCAACGCTGAAGCTATTATCCATCGTGAAGAAATGATGCCACGTGAAGCGGTTCGTGCTGGCGATCGATTGCGTGGTTATCTTTACGCGGTAAATCCAGAAGTTCGCGGCCCCCAGTTATTTGTGAGTCGCGCAAATTCTGAAATGTTGATCGAATTGTTTAGAATTGACGTACCAGAAATTGCAGAAGAAACCATCGATTTAATGGGCGCTGCTAGAGATCCCGGTTCGCGTGCCAAGATAGCCGTAAAAAGTAACGATAAACGTATTGATCCTGTAGGTGCTTGTGTTGGAATGCGTGGTTCCAGAGTTCAAGCCGTCTCTGGTGAGTTAGCAGGCGAACGAATTGATATCGTCCTGTTTGATGATAACCCTGCTCAGTTTGTGATTAATGCTATGTCACCCGCAGAAGTTTCATCGATTGTTGTTGATGAAGATAAGCATACAATGGACATTGCGGTTGAAGAAGATCAGTTAGCCCAGGCGATTGGTAGAAATGGTCAGAATGTTCGCCTGGCTAGCCAGTTGACAGGTTGGTCATTAAATGTCATGACCTTAGAAGATGCGGAAAGTAAAAGTAAAGAAGAAAGTCAGGGCTTGGTTGAAAAATTTGTTAAGGAATTAGATGTTGATGAAGAGCTTGCTGAAGTACTTGCGCAAGAAGGTTTCACATCGGTTGAGGAAGTGGCTTATGTTCCTTTATCTGAAATGCTGGATATTGAAGGTTTTGACGAAGATTTAGTTGAGGCATTAAAAGCCAGGGCCAAAGATGCGCTATTAACAAAAGCGATCCGTTCAGAAGAAAAGCTGGACAAGAATGAACCCGCAGAAGATTTATTAGAAATGGATGGTATAGATCGACATTTAGCATTTGTATTAGCTAGTCGTGGAATTATTACCATGGAAGATTTAGCGGAACAATCGGTCGATGAACTGATCGATTTGGAAGAATTAGATGAGACGCGGGCTGCCGAATTAATTATGACTGCTCGAGCGCCTTGGTTCGCAGAAGAATAAATAGTCGATATTTAAGCGAACCGCAAAACAATAAATCAAAGAAGAACAGTCTGGTACTGGGAGATTTTTTATGTCAGAAGTGACAGTGACGGTCGAAAAATTAGCAAAAGTCGTCGGTACGCCGGTTGACAAGCTACTTGATCAAATGAAAGAAGCTGGTGTGCACTTAAGTGGCGCAGACGATGTTGTGTCTGAAGAACAAAAAAAATCATTACTGACTCATTTACAAAAAAGTCATGGTGAAACAGATACAAATGAAGCTCCAAAGAAAATCACATTAAGTCGAACAAAGAAAAGTTCACTTAAAATGTCGAGCAAATCCGGGCGAACTAAGAGTGTTTCAGTAGAAGTTCGTAAAAAGCGAACTTATATAAAGCGCCCTGCTGAAGTCGAAGAAAGTATTAAAGCGCCAGATGAAGTGAATGAGAAAGATATTGCACTGATTAATGATGGCTTAGTTGAAGAAAAGCAAGCGCCTGAAACCCAAGAAGCAGAATATGCTGTGGTTGAAGAAGTTGTCGTTGAAACTGAAGCCGAAAAACAGGCAAAAGCTGAACTGGAAGCTCAACTTGAAGAAGAAAAAATTAGAAAAGAAGCGGAACTTAAAATACGCGCCGAAGTAGAAGAAAAAGCTAAAAATGAAGCTCATCGCATCGTCACGGGGCGAGTTGAAGCGGATATTATGGCACGTCTTGCAGCCAAAAGAAAAGTCAAAGCCGATGCTGAAAAATCACAAAAAGAAGCGGAAGTTGCTGCAAAAGCCAGCAGGCAAACTCGATTCAAAACGGTTGAACCGACGGCAGATTCGGCTACTGAAGGCGACCAACGCAAAAAGACAAAGAAGAAAAAGAAAGGTCGTAGTGACAGCCTTGGCGGCAAAGGTGATATGTTGGCTGATTTCCGTCGCCCGGTTCACCGTAGAAACAAAAATGAAAATCCTTTATCCGATGGAAGAAAGAGAGTGGTTGCGCCCAAATCAATGAAACATGGCTTTAAAAAGCCGACTAGCGATGTTGCCAAGTCAGATATTAATGTTGGCGAGAGTACAACGGTTGCCGATTTGGCATCGCAAATGTCAGTTAAAGGTGTTGAGCTTATCAGAACCTTGATGGGCATGGGTATTATGGCCACGATTAACCAGACCATCGATCAAGAAACAGCCCAGTTGGTTGCCGAAGAAATGGGTTATAACGTTAATCTGGTTGCAGAAAATGCAGCCGAATTAGAGTTGCTCGATTCAGTCAAACAAGAGGGCGACACAAAAACTCGTCCGCCAGTTGTGACCATTATGGGCCATGTTGATCATGGTAAAACCTCATTGCTAGATTACATTCGTGCATCTAAGGTGGCCGACGGTGAAGCCGGTGGGATTACCCAGCATATCGGTGCTTACCATGTAGAAACACCTAAAGGCATTATTTCATTCCTGGATACACCTGGTCATGCAGCATTTACAGCAATGCGAGCTCGCGGCGCGAATGCGACGGATATTGTTGTGTTAGTGGTTGCCGCCGATGATGGCGTCATGCCGCAAACCATCGAAGCAATTAAACACGCGAAAGCGGCGGGTGTTCCGCTGATTGTCGCGGTCAATAAAATGGATAAAGTTGAAGCGGATACAGATCGAGTCAGAAATGAGCTTTCTCAACATGATGTAATTTCTGAAGAATGGGGCGGCGATACGGTATTTGCACCGGTTTCAGCAAAAACAGGTGATGGCGTCGATGCATTACTCGATAGTATTGCGCTAACCGCCGAATTATTAGAATTAACCGCTATTGATACCGGGCCTGCAAAAGGCACCGTCATTGAAGCTCGACTTGATAAAGGTCGTGGTCCAGTTGCTTCTATGTTGGTTCAATCGGGAGAGCTTAAAATCGGTGATATTGTTTTAGCGGGTTTCCATTACGGGAAAATCAGAGCGTTGGTAGATGAAAATGGAAAGAATATCAAATCTGCTGGGCCTTCTATTCCGGTAGAAGCGCTTGGATTGTCCGGTGTACCTGAAGCTGGAGATGAGGTTTCGGTTGTGGCAAGCGAGCGTAAAGCTCGTGAAGTAGCTGCATTCCGTCAAACTAAGCACCGTGAAGCGCAAATGGCCAGACAGCAAAGCGCTAAACTTGAAAATATGTTCGCCAATATGGGTGAAAACGAAAAATCAAATCTTAACGTATTGATTAAAGCCGATGTGCAGGGATCTGCAGAAGCTATTTCTCGTTCATTAACGGATTTATCAACTGATGAAGTTGCAGTCACTATTATTTCATCAGCAGTAGGTGGTATCACTGAAACCGATATTACCCTGGCGTCGGCATCAAATGCCATCGTGATTGGGTTTAATGTTCGTGCCGATGCGAGTGGCCGTAAAGCCGTTGAAAAGGAAGGTATCGATTTACGTTATTACAGTATTATTTATGAAGTGATCGATGATGTGAAAGCTGCGATGAGCGGCATGTTATCACCAGAAATGCGTGAAGAAATTATAGGCCTTGCGGAAGTACGTGATGTCTTTAAATCACCAAAATTTGGCGCGATCGCTGGTTGTATGGTTATCGAAGGTGTCGTGAAACGTAATAACCCGATCCGTGTTTTACGCGATAACGTGGTTATCTATGAAGGCGAACTTGAGTCTCTAAGACGATTCAAAGAAGATGCCAACGAAGTTCGTAACGGTATGGAGTGTGGTATAGGCGTGAAGAACTATAACGATGTGAAGGCAGGCGATCAAATCGAAGTGTTTGAAATTATCGAAGTGGCGAGAACAATCGATTAATCAAAGCACGACTGACACATTATAAAAACGCAGAAGTTAAACAGAATGGTATTCTGAAGACTCTGCGTTTTTTTGTTTTATCAATGAGAAATAAAAATGGCTAGAGAATTTAAAAGAACCGACCGCGTAGCGGAACAATTACAACGAGAGTTAGCGCAAATTATTCAACTGGAAGTGCGAGATCCCCGAGTGGGTATGGTCACAGTGTGCGCAGTTGATCTATCACGTGACCTTCATTATGCCACCGTTTACGTGACTTTTTTGGGCATTGATGAAACGGTTAAAGCCACTCAGGCGGCGATTGATGTTTTAAATGAAGCGGCCAGTTTTATTCGTATACAAATCGGTAAACGCATGAGAATGCGCGCAGTGCCTCATGTCAAATTTTTGTTCGATAAATCTATTTCACGAGGCAGGGATTTATCTTCTTTGATTGAACAAGCGAGAGATAAAGATTCAAGTTTATCCGCAGAAGAAATCGAACCACAATCAAATAGCGAAACAGAGTAGTCTTACATGGCACGAAGAAAAAAAGGTCGCGCGATCAGTGGTGTGTTGCTATTAGATAAACCTCAAGGACTGAGTTCAAATGCAGCGCTGCAAAAAGTAAAGCGTCTTTATAATGCACAAAAAGCCGGACATACCGGCGCGCTCGACCCATTAGCCACAGGCATGTTGCCATTATGTTTTGGTGAGGCGACCAAGTTTTCTCAATTTTTACTAGAATCTGATAAAGGCTACCGAGTGATCGGCCAGCTTGGAATAAGAACCGATAGCGGCGATTCGACCGGCGAAGTGATTGAAACAAACTCGGTTCATATCACAAAAAAACAACTAGAAAAAGCTCTGGAGCAATTTCGGGGAGACATCATGCAGATCCCTTCGATGTTTTCGGCGTTAAAACATAAAGGTCAACCACTTTATAAATACGCCCGCAAAGGGATCGAAATTGAAAGGCCCGCGCGCCCAGTCACTATTTATGAATTGGAGTTGATTCGATTTGAAGGTGATGAAGTGGAGCTTGAAATTGAGTGCAGTAAAGGCACTTATATCCGAAATATTATCGATGATTTAGGTCAGGCATTAGGCTGTGGCGCTCATGTAACGTTATTGAGACGCAATTTTGTTGCAGACTACCCAGTCGAACAACAGGTCACTCTTGAACAACTCGAACAAGAGCGAGAAGTTGGGGAAAGTCTGGATCATTATCTTCTACCCACCGATAGCCCCGTTTTATACCTGGATTCGGCACAGTTAGATAATGAAAGCGCCGATTATTTTTCTCACGGACAAGCGATTAATTATCAGAATTTACAGGAAGGTGATTTGATCCGGGTCTATGACGAGCAAGAGGTTTTTCTCGGAATTGCCGAAGTCGATGATCAAGATATGTTGGCACCGAAACGACTAGTGGTAGTTTCCGAAAACTAATAATTATTTATAAATACCAGGGGCTGTTGAGCTTTCATAGTTTAACACTGCCGAACTATGAAAGCTCAACAGCCCCTAACCCATCTTTCGATATGACTGACAAAATAATCAATAAAATCAAAAAGTTAACATTTTGTTTTGCTATCGTATGGCACTACATCTTTGGCTTTTTGTTTTTTGCT
>JAUUYO010000197.1 GCA_030590405.1 Kangiellaceae bacterium | reverse complement strand
TAAATTTAATGTATTTCCACAACCAGAGTGATTTTTGTAATAGCGGCAATCGTTATCTTCCAGGCGATAATAGGAAGCGTTGTCGATCCCTTTAAAACTGTAAGTGGGGCCAAGGTGATCCCCTTCGGCGGTATGGTTGTAAACCACATCTAAAATCACTTCTATGCCTGCTTGATGAAATGCCTGAACCAAATCACTAAACTCAGTGAGATCATCGCTATAGCAAAAACGCGGTTCAGGGGCAAAGAAAGCGACACTGTTGTAGCCCCAATAATTCTTGAGCCCTTTTTCAAGTAAAAAAGGCTCATCAAAATAAGCCGCCACTGGCATTAACTCTACACTGGTAATACCTAAATCCAGCAAATAATCAACCACAGTATTTTGAGCAAGCCCTTTAAAAGTGCCACGTAATTCAACTGGCAGCGTAACGTTTTGTTGGGTAAATCCTTTAACCTGTATTTCGTAAATAATACTTTCAGAAAGTCTAATTTTCGGTTTATGGCAACTGGCGAGTATTGCGTTGCTTTTGACTACGCACTTTGGCAAGTAGTTGGCGTTGTCGCGGCAATCCAAAGTTAAATCCTGCTGAGAGCTTTGTGGGTCATAAGCAAGATGGGTGTCCGACCAAATAAATTCGCCTTTCAATTGTTTTGCATAAGGATCGATCAATAATTTATTCTGATTAAAGCGATGGCCGTTATGTGGTTCAAACGGACCGTGTACTCGGTAACCATAAAGTGCGCCTTTTTTAATCCCAGGGACATAACCATGCCAAATATCATCACTAAATTCTGGTAATATAATTTGCTCAATCTCTTGTTCACCTTGCTCATCAAACAGACACAAAACAACCTTAGTAGCATTCGCAGAAAACAATGCAAAGTTGACCCCTTCATCATCAGGAGTCGCGCCGAGCGGGTGCGATTGACCGGAATAAACCTGTCTGCTAAGTGTTTGAGACATTAGTCAGCCATCTCAAACATTAAAGTCGCAAGAGGTGGGACGGTAATAATGATTGAGTTACTTCGACCATGACACTCTGAATTAGAGCTACTAACACCGCCCAAATTACCCTGATTTGTTCCACCGTATTTTTTTGCATCACTATTGAAAAGTTCTTGATAAAAACCTGCCAATGGAACGCCTAATTGAAATTGATGATACGTCTGCGGCGTAAAATTACACACCACAATCACGGGGTTGCTACGGTCATTGCCATATCGAATAAAGGAATAGATGGACTGCTCGGCATTGCTATGATCGATCCAGTCAAATCCATCAGACTCACAATCCTTTTCATAGAGCGCAGGGGTGTTTTGATAAATTTGATTAAGCTCCCTCACCATTTCTTGAACGCCAGCGTGGGCAGGATCGTCCAGTTGATGCCAGTCGAGGCTTTGTTCAAAATTCCATTCTTTGGATTGAGCAAATTCACACCCCATAAACAATAATTTTTTACCAGGATGCCCCCACATAAAACCATAATAAGCTCGTAGGTTGGCGAATTTTTGCCAATCATCACCAGGCATTTTGGCCAAAATTGAGCCTTTACCATGTACCACCTCATCATGACTGAGTGGCAGAATAAAATTTTCATCGAAGGCATATACCAGACTAAAACTTAAATCATTTTGATGATGCTTTCGATGGATAGGGTCGCGCTTCATATATTCAAGCGAATCATTCATCCAGCCCATATTCCATTTATAACCGAAGCCGAGCCCACCATCGCTCGTCGATCTGGAAACGCCAGGCCAGGAAGTCGATTCTTCTGCCACCGAAAAAGCTCCCGGATAATCCAGATAAAATTCTTCATTAAACTGTTTAAGAAAAGCTACCGCTTCCAGATTTTCATTACCACCAAATTCATTCGGCTGCCATTCACCCTCTTTTCGGCTGTAATCCAGATATAACATTGAAGCAACCGCATCAACTCGAATGCCATCGACATGAAAACGATCCAGCCAATACATGGCGCTGGCTCTCAAAAAATTAGCGACTTCAATGCGACCATAATTATAAATCAATGTGTTCCAATCGGGATGAAAACCTTTTTGACGGTCTTCATGTTCATATAAATGGGTGCCATCAAACTGGACTAATCCGTGTTCATCTTCTGGAAAGTGTCCTGGCACCCAGTCAATTAACAATCCGATCTCTGCCTGATGACATTGGTCGACAAAATACTGAAAATCTTCAATGACATTCGAACTCTCTGAAGCAAATCGACTAGTTGGAGCAAATAAACCGATTGGTTGATAGCCCCAGGATCCATCGAAAGGATATTCACTGACAGGCATCAGCTGTAAGTGGGTAAAGTGTTGGATTTTTACATAAGAAACTAAATCATCGGCAAGTTCACGATAGTTCAAATATTCATTATTTCCTTTACGCTTCCAGGAGCCTAAATGCACTTCGTAAATACTGAGCGGATTATACCGAGCGTTGCGCTCAGCCCTGCGTTGCATCCATTTTTGATCTTGCCAGTTAAAATCCTTTTGCTCAATGACAACTGATGCGGTGTCAGGCCTATATTGTGATTGACAGGCATAGGGATCTGATTTGATCGGCAATAATTTTTTTTGTTGATCCTTAATTTCAAATTTATAATTGCTACCTGACTTTAGCTCAGGGATAAATATTTCCCACACCCCGCAAACATGCCGTAGCCTCAATGGATGGCGTCGCCCATCCCACTGATTAAAATCACCCACCACAGCCACATGGCTGGCATTGGGCGCCCACACTGCAAAGCAAACACCGTCAACACCACTCAAGCGATGTTGATGAGCACCGAGTTTTTCATAAGACTTTTTGTGTTTCCCCTGAGCCAACAATTGAACATCTAGTTCGCTTAAAACTGACGGGGAATTATATGGGTCGCGAATTAAATATTCACCTTGCTCATTAATGATTTTTAGCAAATAGTCAAAACGTTTTTTTCGTCGGGTAGTAATAGTGAAAACGCCAGTCCTACCGACTTGAACTAATTTATTAATGGTTTTTCTTGTGCTCGCATCAAGCACACTAACCGCTGTTGCGCCTGGCTGAAAAGCACGCACAGTCAAACGACCATTCTGGGGGCTAGCTTGCAGCCCTAAAAATGAATAGGGATCTGCATGGCTCGCCGATAAAATGGCTTCAATATCCTTGTTAAGACTTTGCTTTTTGGTCTCAGCTTTATTCAATCGAGATAATCCTTAAAATTGTTATCGAGTTGTTGATGGAAGTGTTTTATCCATCGTAATTATCAACCAGTTTTTTTGTTATCGATGACTAATCCAACTGAGTCACCATTTGTTTTCACTTTTTTTAACGACCAGATATTTTTGGCATACTCTTCAATGGCTCTATCTGAAGTAAATTTGCCCATCATTGCGGTATTAATAATGGCCATTTCTGCCCATTTTTGTGTATCTTTATAGGTATCGCCTAAACGTTGGTGACACTCGCAATAGGATTGAAAATCAACCAGTACCTTGTAAGGATCACCACCTTCTAACAAGCTTTGCTTAATCACCGATAATTCACCCGCATTACCAGGTGTAAAGTAATCCGTATCCAACCAGTCTAAAACGGCTTTTAGTTCCTCATTGTTCTGATAATATTCAAAGGGGTTATAACCTTGATTATCGAGCGCTTTAACTTGATCAACCGTTAAACCAAAGATAAAGATATTATCTTCCCCAACCTCTTCGGCGATTTCAATATTAGCCCCATCGAGCGTACCAATGGTTAAAGCACCATTAAGCGATAACTTCATATTGCCGGTACCGGAGGCTTCTTTTCCGGCAGTCGAAATTTGCTCAGACACATCTGCCGCAGGAATAATTTTTTCAGCGAGACTCACCCTATAATTTGGCAGAAATATAACTTTCAACTTATCGTTAATCCGCGCGTCATTATTGATTTTTTCGGCAACCTGATTGATGGCATAAATAATTTCTTTGGCGAGGTAATAACCCGGCGCAGCCTTTGCTCCAAAAATAAATACCCGAGGCTGCATATCAAGATTAGGATCGGCTAACAGCCTTCGGTATAACGCAAGAATATGCAACAAATTAAGGTGTTGGCGTTTGTATTCATGCAACCTTTTTATATGCACATCAAAAATAGCATCGGGACTGACTTCAACGCCGGTTAGTTTTTTGATTTCAGCCGTCAGCTTAATTTTATTTTGACGTTTAACCTGCATAAACTTTTGCTGAAACTGACTATTGCTAGCTTGTTTTTTCAGTTGTGACAATAACGGCAAAGAGGTCGCCCAATCGCCATCAACGGTTTCACTAATTAATTCAGACAATAGTGGATTGCAAGCTTTTAACCAGCGACGCGGGGTAATTCCATTAGTCACATTAATTAGCTTATCTGGCCAAAGTTGATTAAATTCAGGAAAGAGATCTTGTTTAACCAGGCTAGAATGAATTTCAGCGACACCGTTGACCTTAAACGAAGTTATTACACATAAATGAGCCATTCGGAGCATTTGCTCATCACCTTCTTCGATGATAGAAAGTTTTCTTCGCATATCATCGTTATCAGGCCAGAGTTTAGCCACTTCATTATTGAGAAAATGTTGGTTAATTTCATAAACAATTTCAAGATGTCTGGGCAATACTTTTTCAAACAATTGCACCGACCATTTCTCTAAGGCTTCCGGCAATAAAGTATGATTGGTGTAGGCAAAGACTTTCTGGCAAACCGCCCAGGCATCTAACCATTTAAAGTCGTATTCGTCGATTAAGCGGCGCATTAACTCTAATATGGCAATCGTTGGATGGGTATCATTCAGTTGCACCACAACTTGATTGCTAAATTCACTCCAGTCATTTTGATAACGTTTTTGGTAACGGCGGATAATATCTTTAATCGAGCAGGCACAGAAAAAATACTGTTGAATCAAACGAAGTTCTTTTCCGGCATCTGTATCGTCATTTGGATAGAGTACTTTTGAGATGGTTTCTGCCTGAGTTTGCGCAGAATGGGCATCTTGATAATCACCAGCATTAAACGCTTCCCAGTCAAAATGACTTGATGCACGGCTCTCCCATAAACGTAAAACATTAACCGTATCAGTGTTGTATCCGACAATCGGAACATCCCATGGGATCCCTTTGATTATTTGTCCTGGATGCCAGATTTTTTTAACACTGCCATCCGCAGCAGCAATGTTTTCTACAAAACCATACAGCGCTACTTCCTGTACGGCTTCCGGGCGACAGACTTCCCAGGGATTACCGTATTCTCGCCATTCATCGGGCGTTTCAATTTGACGGCCATCATGAAATTGTTGTTCGAATAAACCGTGCTCGTAATGGATCCCATAACCCACCGCATTGAAATCAAGTGTGGCCAATGAATCTAAATAGCAGGCAGCTAGTCGCCCTAATCCACCATTGCCTAACGCCAGATCATGGCCATTTTCACAAATATCTTCCAGCTCAAAACCTAAATCTTTTATGGCCTTTTGCGCGACTTTAAATATGCCCATATTGTGCAGGTTATTAGATAACATGCGGCCCATTAAATACTCCAAAGACAAATAATTGATCGAACGACTATTTTGTTGTGTATTGTTCAGGTTAGTGGCTTGCAGTTTTTCAAAGATAGAATCATTGACGCTCAAGCAAGTTGCTTTTAATAACGCCTTCTTATCAATTTTGTAATCCAGATCAGCAGAAGTGTAATTTAGATAGTTCAATATTTTCTTTTTGAACTTGGCAACCCCCATTGTCTGAACCTTCTTGTTTTTTAAAACCATTTGTACAAAAAACCTTATATTGATCCAGTTACATCACTGATTGGATTAATTAACTCAATATCGCATAATTTACGTCAACAGACCGCTTTTTGGCAACTGACTACATACGTATTCAAAATTTTTTATCTTCAAATTGCGGTGCATACGTATGTATGCAAAAAAGAGTGTCTTTTTGCAGCCATTCATCGTACAAAGGGAAAAGCAGAGCTGTAGGTCAATTCAACCTGTAGGCAGGGTTGAAGCAAAGCTTGCCCCGTGAAATGTTGGGGGGTACGAAACCCAACAAACAATATTGAGGATTTGTTAAGTTTTCGTTGGGTTTCGCTACGCTCAACGCCAACCTACAAAATAAGAATAAATAGGAAATAGATCTATGAAACAACCTAAGTTACCCTTTTGGCAAGTGTGGAACGTCAGTTTTGGCTTTCTTGGTGTTCAGTTTGGTTTTGCCTTACAAAATGCTAATGCCAGTCGGATCCTGTCTGACTTAGGTGCAGATTTACATTCGTTATCACTATTTTGGATCGTGGCTCCATTGAT
>JAUUYO010000293.1 GCA_030590405.1 Kangiellaceae bacterium | reverse complement strand
GGCTGTTTAACTCTTAAGTCATTGAGGGTGGCTAGCGCTTGCTCAAATTGACTATTATCTAATTGAAGTTGTGCCTGGGTGAGGCCTATCGCAACTTTTGCTTCAGGCTCGGCCTTGTGCGCCAGGCGTAAATAACTATCACGACGGTCCTGGGCATTTTGATGTTGCGCTGCTTGCGCGGCAATCAGGTAGTTAATTAACTTAGTATCCGATTTTTTGGCAGCACTGATCATGCTTTTTTCAGATTGTGTCCAACGACCTTCAACAAACGCTAACATGCCTTTAATGGTTTGCTTACGAGCTTTGCGCCAGTGCCGTTCCCCTTGCCAGCCTTTGACTCGATTCGCGCTGGAAATAAGCGAACGGATGAAAATGCCAATCAACAGTAAAATGGTCAGTAAGATCAAAAGCAGCGTGACGGCTACCCAAAGTCGCATTTCATAACTGGTTTTCTCGTAGGCAATAATCACAAACCCCGGCAGATTTTTTAGCCAGGAACCTCCAATAGCGCCGATCACTAATGCAACCAGCAGGACAATTTTCCATCTCATGGCTTGACCTCTTGATTCTGCTGTTCATCTTGCTCCAGTGGATCAGAAAGATGAGCAGGTTCTTGTTGGGGGTCTGTTTTATTATCGTCTAAAATCGGTTTTGGGTTGCTGTCGATTTTTTTATTGTTGTCGATATTATTGTTGTCGATATTATTGACTGGCGCTATCAGCGAGCTATCTAACCAGTGATAAAGCTGCTGTTGACTAATCTCATCAAGTGCTTTTTGAGCGTGGAGTTTGGCGGGGTAATGAATTTCGATCGGCTTTGTTTTCAAGTTATTTAATTGCTCGATAACCTGTTTGGCCTTATCGTCGTGCTTAAAAAAGTCATTAGTCCATTGAATGGCGTTGTCAATATTTAATCGATACAGCGTTGGGTTAGCTTGCACTAATGCAATTTGGGCCTGCTGGATGGCAAGCTGTATATTACTGTTAAGGTTAATGCGTTGGTCCGCAGTCATCAGTGGCTTAACCGGTTCACTATGATCTTTAATCACCACGAAGTCTGTTAGAAAGTTCTGATAGATCTTATCTAAATCAAACCCTTCATTTTCTATGCTATTGTTTTCGAGAGATTCTTCGATGGGCTGAAACTCTAGTGCCAGCAAACTCAAATCGGGGATTTGTTGATTAATCGCGTTAAGCGCCAGAGCAATACCCGTCACATCCGCTTGTATAATTAAACTTAAATCAGACAGATCTTTTGCAATAGCTTCTCGGATCGGTAACAAACTATTATCGGCGATTTCAATGATCCGACTATCGGCGGTTTTAAGCAATTGAATGGCGGTTACTTTGTCTTTTTGTAAACTCAATTGGAGTTGTGCTATTTTGATCAAATAAGCCGCTTCAGCTAACATCCAATCTTGTTTTTGACGACCGGAGAGCGCTTTGATTTTTTCCTGGGTCGAATAAAGTGAGTCATTAAATTGTTGAGTTTTAGCCGCTAATTGATTTAGTTGTAATTGAGTTTGGCTAGTGGCCTGCATGGATGCCTGGCCTGAATTTTTTGCCTGTTCAATCACCTGACTTTGACGACTGATTTGAGTATCGATTTTTGTCTGCTGCGCTAACCAGTTTTGTTTAAAAAGATGCTGTTGATAAACACTCCAGCCAGAAGCTAGTAATGCGATAATCACCAGTAGCGTTACCAGGCTGGGAACAAGCCAGTTATTCTTAATTTTTTTGGATGACATTTTTGGCATTGGTTTGGCGTTAAATAATTCGGCAGGCGAGGTCTTTTCAATCGTCTCGCTGACCGGCTTTGTGGCAGGTGTTGTTTGCTGGTCTTTTTTTTCTGAATTGTGAGGTTTTGATCCAGAATTTTTTGCAGCCGAATTCTTGGGAGTCAATCTCTTTGGGGGCGAATCGGAATGCTTGTTATTTAATTTATTGCCATTTGATTTATCGTTATTTGATTTATTGTTACTTGGATCGGAGCTTTTGTCATCAGCCATAATTGTCTATTCCTGAGCTATTTTAAACCTGAATTAATTGGGCCTGTTGAATAAAAGATTTAACACATTCCACTAATTGTTGGTCGGTTGCATCCACCGATTGCGCAACCACCTTAAAATCGAGCTTATCGGCCTCAACAGCAATTCTATCACTGCTCACAATAATACGGCAGCCTTTCGGTTGTTGTTTGAGTATACGCCAAAGATGGTTGAGTGCCTGCAAACTTGTCACAAGCCAATAAGGATTGAGTTGATTATAATAGGCTATCTGCTCTTGGGCCATCAAATCAGGCAGTTTTCGTTGGTAAACGCATAGTTCGGTAACGGTTGCACCGGCGGATTCAAGACCGGTTTTTAGCTTGTCTCTACCGCCCACCCCTTTAACGATCAACCATGATTGACCGTTAATGGTTTGTAACTGCGACATTTTGAGCAACCCTTCACTGTTCATTTGTTGCGGATAGGCGACTTTGGCCGGGGCAATCGATGTGAGTTGTTCGCTGAGCCGATCCCTATCAAATTGTAAGGTCGCAGCGGTTTGTTGTCCGATGGCATACAGCGGATTTTGTAACAAGCGCTCCCAATCATCAATGCTCAGCTGTTTTCTGGCCAGATCGACCGCGTTACCGCTAATAAAGATAACTCCGGCAAAACCGGATAACACAGGGAGCGCTTGCTCAGTATAATCGGTAATAGCAATGAGTGGGCAATGGTTTATTTGTAATGGTAGAGCGTCAGTCGATATTTTGCACAGCCTATCGACTAAATTGGTCGCTCGATTAATGGGACGAGTGACAATAAAATGCAGAGGGATTGAATGATTCATTCGTTTACTAATGACGCTCCTGGCTATTCATCCAACGCTGCAAGGATTTCACCGGCCCCTGAGGACAATAATTTTTTGGCGAGTTTGACCCCTAACTCTTCCGCCAAATCGACCTCTCCTTCGATTTGATGCTGAATAATCAAACTGCCATCGACTTTGCCGACTAAGGCTTCGATATTAATGCGGTCTTTATTGACTGTAGAATAAACCCCGATAGGTACCTGGCAACCGCCTTGTAAATGTTGATTGACCGCACGTTCGGCTTTGATTCGATAAGCGGTTTTGGCATGGTTTAAAGGCGCAAGATAATTCTGGATGCGCTTGTCATCTACTCGACATTCGATGCCCACCGCGCCTTGCCCGCCAGCTGGCAGCATCCAGTCGGTATCAATCTCATGGGCTATTCGAGCTGATAAACCAAGGCGTTTTAAACCGGCGGAAGCTAAGATAATGGCATCATATTGGCCTTCATCCAGCTTATTTAAACGGGTACCCACATTGCCGCGTAGATCCAGGATCTGAATATCCGATCTTTTAGCTTTTAATTGGCATTGACGACGCAGACTGCAAGTGCCCACTTTCGCTCCTTGCGGTAAATCATCCAGACTCTTATAGGTATTTGAAACAAAAGCATCGCGAGGATCTTCACGTTCACAAATTACGCTTAAACCTAAGCCTTCAGGAAATTCCATTGGTACATCTTTCATCGAATGCACTGCGATATCTGCTCGTCCGTCTAACATCGCCAGCTCAAGTTCTTTGACAAACAAGCCTTTACCGCCAATTTTGGCCAGTGGAGTGTCCAGGATTTTGTCGCCTCGGGTCACCATCGGCACCAGTTCGACAGTTAAATCGGGGTGAATT
>JAUUYO010000258.1 GCA_030590405.1 Kangiellaceae bacterium | reverse complement strand
TAATTGAGATCATGGACTAGATAGAAATATTTTTCAGACTCATTTTATATTGGAATCACGTACCTCGTTCAGACTCATTTCATATTGGACAAGGCTACCACTTTATTTCAACCTCAAATGAGTTATAATGTGCTTAACACGGCCCTCGCCTCTTTGCTGCTTGCAGTTTACGCGGGGGTTTTTATTGCCTGAAATTCGGGTAATACAGCAATCTACCACCAGCTCTCCCACCCTTCTATTGTCCCCATATCCGTTATACCGACTTGTTTATCTGAATAAATTTGGGGAAATTCATCTAGATGTGTTTTAACTCGTTGATTCCACTCCGTTTCAGGACAAATGACTTTGAGCAGATGATTGGCTATAGCTAATAACAAGAAAGGTCTTGCAACTAGATCCGCTTTGCCAATAAAGCCATCACACCATGGAATTTGCTCTTTGGCAGGCAATTTTGGTTGGTCAATTATGTTTCTATTCCACAGACGGCTATGATGAGCGACCAGATTGCGAAGATAATTGAGAGAGCGCAGCCAACTGCTAAAAACTTTAAAATCTGTTATTCCATATTTTTTTGCTATTACTTGTTGGTCAGGTACTTTCATCATGGAAAATAACTGTGAGAGAGCGCCAAAATCCCATATTTCTAAGGCAACCCAAATAGGTAAGTCTGTGCCGTGATTTTGCCTGTAGTGCTTCACAAAATCTTCCTTTGAACGTTGCAGTAAACCTGCATACTTTTGCAGCCATTGTTGATGTGCGGTATTTTTAGTAAAACGGTCGATCCGCGTTGCAAAAGTAGGATGAAATTGACTTAAATCTTTGTAGGCAAATGCATCACGTTGACCAAGCAAATAGGCGACATCAACTCTTATTGCCACTTCAATACGCTCAAGTGCATCCATCACTAACAAGCGTAACTTTTTATCAAATAGATAGAGTTCTACTGCATCGGGAAACTGAGTGTTTTCGACAAACTTATCTGTACGAACACTCTCTAATTTTTTAGTTTCTGGGTCTTGTTGAATTTCGAAAACCCTGAAGGGATGCCAGTAAGCACTTAATCGATAAAAACCGATACGTTCAAGATAACTCAGTGCAGCAGGCTTATCGGTAACTTTTAATCCTCTAGATTCGAGAATTTCTAATTGCTCTGCATAAGTTTTCCATGGCCGCTCGTAAACCATTACCCAACAGCCTGTTGAACAATTGCATCAGCAAGATTGAGTTGAGTGGTTTGAGCATTACCTAGTAGGGCTTTGAGTTGGTCACATAGTGCGATTAGCTCATCTACTTTAGTTACAATTCGAATTTGCTCTGTATGGGGCGGGATTACAACAACTTTCCGCCATATTTTTTCTGAGACTAGTTTGCAGGTACCATGAGAAGATCGATCTACTATACCAACCATTTCATTTTTAAAAATCTTATCTTCTTCATCCGGTCCAGTCAGTGCTTGGTACAGACCTAGATAAACTTCATAAGAAGGATCAACTATTAACTCCTCATCTTCCTCTTCAATGCCCGGGAAAGTTTTGTACCGCAACCACAATTCATTGGGAGATGGGAACGAACCTAGTGAAAATTCAGTTTCTATATCATTATTAGGTTGAGGTACTTTATTGTGTGAAGCAAAGGCGTCGCCATTAGAACTGAAAGTGCTGGGCACTTCTAAAATATCGGAATAACTGAGCGCCTGTTGCATACCAGATCTGACACTGTGCTTATTGTCTTTGGCTTCGACTACGGCAATAGGCACTCCCTTTTCTTTTTGAAGCACATAGTCGGCAAATTTCTTTTTATTACGAGAAGACATGTTTCCCCGAACGATGACTGGACTGGGTGTAAGCGTCACTTCGCGACGAATTTGTTTCATTTCATCCCATCCAGCATCCAGCATCCAGCATCCAGCATCCTGAATGGCTGGAGTGATAAATTTAGCTTTTATGTCTGTTTCGCTGAGTTCTTTCTTTTCTTTTTTATCCATAAATTAGTACTCAATTATTCATTATTTAAATAATCACTATCAATCTACTTAATCTCATAAACCTGTTTAGTGGCTACACCTAGATCATACTTAATCATCAATTCGGTTGATTTTTAACCATTCGTCAATGCAGCGCTCTTTCAATCAAACTCATCTGCCGCCCAATTAGCGCCATTATTGAATTTAGCTCTCACTCATTCAAGCGCTCAATTTATTAAACCACAGCATAATTGATCGTTTGCGCCGTCATACTAATAACGCTCGCCATCGCATTATCTCTTAGCTCGCGATGAAGGATGTTTTGAGAGGGTATCGCTTGTTGCGCTCTTTCAAACAATGCGATGGATGGCGCATTACCGTTCATTGAAGAACAATACAAAATGCCATCGATTTGCGGGTAGGCTCGATAGAGCTGCTGAGCCCAGCGTCTGGTTCGTGACCGAGGCCCAGAATGGATCGCTGTTGATGAGCCAATAGCTGTTGCAAAAGCCCCTGTCAGATCCAGAAGTCTAATATTATCAGCAAGCGCAAACCCCGCATAAACCGGCAAGCGGGATTGGCGATCAATAGTACGTTTTTCCTGAAAAACTTCTGCTAAACAGGTTTGCGCCGCCAACTTACCAGTTGCCAGATACATGATCCCACGATCTTGGGTATAACTGTTGCCATTTTTATCGGACAGGTGATGATCAAAGCGGCATGTTGTTGGCCCAAAAAAACGAAAACTATCCCAAGCGGTGGGATAGTTGGTATCGGCAAAAAATATTCGCGAGACTTCTGCTCCTGCCGCAACCGTCACTATTTTTGGCTTTAACTGTCGAAGGTTTTCGACTGAGCCAGGTTCTGGAAGCTTTGCCATTATAGATTTTCGACCAGAAATTTGACCTCTTTAACAGAGTGGCCTGTTTTTAACCATTCCACCGGACTAAAAATGATCGTTTGTCCATCAATGTCCGCTTCTAAATCCGTTTGTGGACTGGTAAAAAACCGTTGCACGCCGATTGGGTGAGCGTCATCCTGCAAGCTTGGTAAAATAGCTTCTAAACCTGGCAGGCTAGAACCATCCTCACTAAATTGCCAAGCTGGATAAACACGGCCTTTCGGTGTCTCGATTACATAGAGCGTTTGGTTATCTGTTTTTTGGCGGATACGACTGGTTGAAACGCCAAGGTTTTTGGCGACATTTGACTGTGAATAGGCAGATGCGATCAGGTTTCCGTACTCCACAGCAGCTTCTCTTAGTTTTTGATTGATGATTTCCAGCTCATAATCCTCTCCAACTCCCGAAGCTCCTGCCCTGCGAAGAAAACCTTGTTCTTGTGGCGTGAGGGCATTTTTAGCCATTTTTACTCGAAATAGCGGTTGGTGCCGGACATAATCAGCTGCAGCTGAAGCCAGTGCTTCAATATTTGGTACGCCAACTTGCTTTAACGTATCCAGATCTTGCTCTAAAGATGCTGGCATGATTAACGCCCTCTTTCACATTAAGTGATAGTTATTATTGCTCAGTTGGGGCTAGTTTTCAAGTCGGTCTTGTGTTTTGGGTTACTCATTTCCGTCATCGTTGATAAACAACTGGTTATTTCGGATGTAAATACCAGAAAAAATTTCTGTTGGTTTATGAGGTTGAACGAGCGATTTTATGATCTCAGGCAGTGCGGATGATTCCGAAATGGGTCGAATAAACCCACAACTGGAATACCTTAGCGGATCACCTGCACTTTGGAATACCAAACGATAAGACGCACAGAAACAAGCAAAAGGTCATATAGTGACATGTCATTTACAAATCTTCAAAAAATACATGCAATAGAGTCGAATTTGGAATTTAGAGCTATATTCAACGGTTATCTTTCGATATTCTACGAGCTTAATCCATTTTTCAGATCTACTTTCGCATTCAATGTATAGTATAAGAAAAACTAAAAGGATGGATTAACATTATTTCCGGTGTTTGCATGGCTTCTATAATCTTTATATTTTTTGCGGCGGCGAAAGAGTTAAGTGTGGAGTAATCAATTAGAACTTCAAGCGAGCAATCCAGCAAAATAAATCACATTAACACCCTGCCAATTTTAATTGGGGGTAAAACCATTTTTCCGCAGGCAAATAAAAAACAATGGACTACCAATTTAAAATCGATCTTTACGGCCAACCGATCGCCAAATTTTCCATGGGGCACGAAACCATTGGTCGATGGCTTTCTGATGAGCTTTCCAGCAATCAGAACGCCGTTCGAAAGTTGATCGTTCTTATTACCGAGATTGAAAATGGCCAAACAGGATTTCGTGAGTTCAACGGCACAGAATTTCAACTCACCATTAGCCTAAGTGGTGTCCAAGTGAATCCATTAGAGGGCAGCTTTGATCAAGACGATTTTTTGTTGGAGGATAATAATCTCTATGAAGGCGAATCTTTTTCAGAGAAGCTTCTCAATAAGTCGGGGCACGAGCTAACAGATATTCACTCAATCGTTGCAATTGTTCCGAAAGTACGGTCGGTAAAATCCTTCGTTATTTCATAAAGTAGTTCATTTTTTACTTGACAGCTT
>JAUUYO010000062.1 GCA_030590405.1 Kangiellaceae bacterium | reverse complement strand
GATGGTTTGGTTGAAGCGGATGTCGGTATTGCAACCCAAATTCCTCGTATTATTTTTCCTTACCCCAGTATTCAAGGTCAATACCACTGGCAGGCGCTATTAGAGAATGAGCCTTTGAATCTTTTGCATCAATCCAATGCCGAAGACCCCATGACTATTGCCTACACTTCTGGCAGTACTGGCAAACCGAAGGGGGTGGTTTTGTCCTATGAAAACCTTGCATCGGCAGCGGTTGAAGCAAGCAACAAACTAATCCATTTGTCCGTTAAAGACAGCCTCCTGTCTTACCTTCCTTTGGCCCATATCACCGAGCGAGGGTTAATCGAACTTGTCTCTTTTTACGCTGGTTGCAAAATTTATTTTGTGGATAGCCTGGAGACCTTTGTGGATGATATTAAGCGGACGCAACCAGATCTGTTTATTTCTGTTCCACGATTATGGAACAAGTTTCAAAGCGGAATTCTGACCAAAATATCCGACAAAAAGCTCCAGTTTTTATTGAAAATTCCATTAGTTAGTCAGTGGTTGAGCAAAAGAATTCGCTCAGAGTTGGGCTTTGATAATGCGCGCGTTTTTGGTTCTGGAACAGCGCCGATTTCGCCGGAAATATTACATTGGTTCAATCGACTTGGTATTCCCATTTCCGAAGGATGGGGGATGACAGAAACCTCCGGGATGAGTTGTACTAACCTCCCTTTTAATAGCAAGGCAATCGGTACCATTGGAAAACCAGTTGCTTGCGTGGAAATGAAACTTGGTGATAATCAGGAAATCCTGATCCGTGGCCCCGCAGTTTTTAAAGAGTACTATAAAAAACCTGAAACGACCGCAAAAAGTTTTACCGATGGTTGGTTTCATACCGGTGATATGGGAGAGGTGACGGAAGATGGTTACTATCGAATTATTGGCAGGGTGAAAGAACAGTTTAAAACTTCCAAAGGTAAATATGTGGTGCCTGCACCGATAGAAAATTTATTAGGTTTTTATACGGAAATTGAACAAGTCTGTGTTGTTGGCCAAGGCCGCAAACAACCAATTGCCTTAGTGGTGATGAACCCACAAAATAATCCTTCCAACCCATCGACCACACAAGCATTATTAGAAACTCTGGAAAACACTAATTTACAATTGGAAAGTCATCAAAAACTGGATCATCTGATTATTCTCAAAGAAAATTGGACTGTGGAAAATAATTTACTTACCCCGACATTAAAAATCAAACGACGTGAAATTGAAGCAACCTTTCAACATTATCTTGATAAAGAGCTACCAGATAAAGTTTTCTGGGAAGTAGAGCAAAAAAGAACTATTTAACATCATTTTTAAATTTTTCCTGTAGGAGCCGCTTCAGCCACGATACGATGGTGCAAACTTGTAAATACGACCGCAATACCAAGGTCACGGAAAAAGTCATAAAGTGACTTGAGGATGTTCAACAGACCCTAGTATAATTCGGCACAAAGCTTACAACTGGAGCCAAATATGACTATTGAATCAGATCAGGATCTTGAACATTTAAAGGTGATCGGACGGATTGTTGCGACGACCTTAAAAACCATGATGAGCAGTACTGAGCCTGGTATGACAACGGCAGAGTTGGATCTGATTGGCAAGCAGCTATTGGAGAATTATGGAGCCAGGTCTGCGCCCAAATTATCTTATGATTTTCCCGGTTATACCTGCATTAGCATCAATGAAGAAGCCGCGCACGGAATACCCGGAGAAAGAGTGATCCAGCCCGGAGATGTGGTCAATATTGATGTCTCAGCGGAAAAAAATGGTTACTTTGCCGATACCGGAGGAAGTTTTGTAGTGCCGCCAAGTTCGGCATTAAAAGATCGATTATTACATGCCACCCGACTGGCGCTGGAAGAAGCCTGCTCGTATGCCAGTGCACGTAAACCAATCAATGGCATTGGCAGATCAATCCAGCAAGTTGCCAAACAAAAAGGCTTTAAAATTATTAAAAACTTATGCGGCCATGGCGTCGGCAAAAGCTTACATGAAGCGCCCAAAGAAATTCATGGGTTTTATGTCCAACAAGACAAAAGGTTACTCAAAGAAGGCATGGTGATTGCGGTGGAACCTTTTTTATCCACCAAGAGCCAGATTGTTAATGAAGCTGACGATGGATGGACTTTAACCGGAAAAGCAGGCAATTTATCGGCGCAGTTTGAACATACCATGGTGATCACCAAAGGCAAGCCAATTATACTGACCGCCTTATAATTATTCTAAAGTAAGCTCGGCATAAATATGAAAACAGTTTTAATATTGGGAGGTTATGGAAATTTTGGGAAGAGAATTTCTGAAAGCCTTTGCTGTATATCAGAAATTACTTTGCTGGTTTCTGGCCGAAACATTACAAAAGCCTCTCAACTGATTGAAAAATTACGCCCCAATGCGCTTGCAGATCTCAAAGCTCTGGCATTAGACATCTACGATAAAGATTTTGAATCTAAACTAAAAAAACTATCAGTTGATATTGTAGTGCATACCTGTGGTCCTTTTCAGGGACAAGATTATTCAGTCGCAAAGGCTTGTATTAACGCTGGCGCGCACTATATTGATTTAGCCGATGGACGTGAATTTGTTTGCGGGATCGGAGCGCTTGATCAATTAGCTAGAGAAAAAAAGCTGCTAGTAGTCAGTGGAGCCAGTTCGGTGCCAGGATTATCTTCAACGGTGATCGATTATTTTCAAGAGCAATTTGCAATCATCGACTCGATTGATATTGCTATCGCTCCGGGAAACCAGGCAGAAAGAGGCGAAGCGACTGTCAGGGCGATCCTTTCTTATACTGGTCATCCGTTTGAGTTTTTTACTGATGGACAATGGAAAAATGTGTTTGGCTGGATGGACGCAGAAATTGTGGATTTAGGCGGCATTGTTGGTAAGCGATGGCTTGCCAATGTGGATGTGCCGGATTTGGTTTTATTTCCTGAACGATACAAAGTTAAAAATAGAGTGAGTTTTAAGGCAGGTTTGGAGATATCATTTTTGCACCTTAGTATGGTGGCGATGGCCTTTATTTCAAAACTTGGGATTGTAAAAAACTGGGCAAAGATAACCAGGCTGATTGTTAAAATGAGTAACTGGTTTATTCGTTTAGGGACTGATCAGGGCGGCATGCAGGTATTAATCAAAGGAAGCGATCAAAAAGGGAACGCTAAGTCCGTTAAGTGGGATCTTTATGCGGATAATGGCATTGGTCCGTATATACCGACAATTTCTACTATCATTCTGGTAAAAAAATTAATCCTTGAGGAAGTTCAACCAGTGGGCGCGCTTCCCTGCTTGGGATTGTATGGGCTGGATGAATTTGATAAATACATAGAAGAGTTGGACATTGAAACCAACACGACGATTGATAAGGAGAAAATCAATGGATAGCTATTTATTGCTTAAATTAATCCATATCCTTTCGGCAGTAGTCATTACTGGCACAGGTGCGGGCATTGCTTTTTTTATGTTTATGGCTAATCGTTCTAATAACCCTCAAGCTATTTATGTGACAGCTAAAACAGTTATTCAGGGTGACTGGATATTCACCACACCTGCAGTCATTACTCAGATTATTACTGGTTTTTTATTGATGAACCAACTTAACTTTTCGTTTTCATCTATTTGGTTTTATTGGGTGATTGGACTATTCATGTTGGTTGGAATTTGTTGGTTACCAGTATTGCGTATTCAATATCGTTTGAAACAATTAGCTGAAGGATCATTAGAAGCCAGTCAGGTTACTCCAGAGTTTAAAAGACTGATGCGAGTGTGGACGTTGTTAGGTATTCCAGCCTTTATCGCCATTTTAATTATCTTTTATTTGATGGTTTTTAAACCCTTTCTTTGAACTGGATACATTGATGATTAAATTAGCGAATTATTCTTTAGCTTTTTTATGGATTTCAACAGCTATAATCTCTACGGTTATATCGCCTGAAGTTGGGTTCGAACTATTATCCCAGGCTGGAATTAGTGACCTCTGGGCTAATCTCTTTGTTTATGGGGGAAGCTTAATAAATATTCTATTGGGAATATGGATACTTTCAAATAAAGCGATTAAGATCTGTTGCTGGTTGCAAACGGCCGTTATTGTCTTCTACTCTATACTCCTGACAATTATTGACGTGTCTTTTTGGGTCCATCCATTTGGGCCTTTAACCAAGAATATACCGATTTTAGTATTGATTAGTATCGTTTATCAGAATCAAAAACACTGATCTCATACAAGGTAATATGACACTAACTGGTCTAATATATATTCAGTTTTTTTAAATCTTACACTTTCAAACGGCGCGACCCTGCTTAGCCAATTAAGCTAAAAATCGGAATCTAAACTCATGCAAGAAAAAGCCACCTTACAATCCCACAAAATGTTGTTTTTCAATACCTTTGCATTTACTGCTTGCTTTGCTGTCTGGATGTTAAATGGTGTGCTGGTGACTTATCTGGCTTCCAATCAGATATACGATTGGGGACCGGTAGAAATTGGCTGGTTAATGGGGATCCCTGTTTTAACTGGTGCAATCTTTCGGCTGCCAGCAGGAATTCTGACGGATAAGTTTGGCGGTAAACCGATCTATACAGGATTATTGTTTTTATGTGCCTTACCGATGTACTTACTTTCCTACGCTGATAGTTTTTGGTTTTTTGCGGCTTGCAGTTTTGGCTTTGGTTTGGCTGGGGTCAGTTTTTCTATTGGGATTGCGTTTACTTCGGTCTGGTATCCGAGAGAAAAACAAGGCATGGCTTTAGGGATCTTTGGTGCGGGTAATGCGGGGGCGGCGTTGACCACCTTATTTGCACCAACCATGCTCAACCGTTTAACCGACAATGGTGCTAACATTGAAGGCTGGCGAGAATTGCCGATTATGTATGCTGCGTTGCTCGTTGCAATGGGTATTATTTTTCTATTGTTTACCACCAACAAAAAACCGGCCACTCATAATAAGCCAGTTCGCGAGATGCTTAAGCCTTTGAGTAATATTCGGGTATGGCGATTCGGACTTTATTATTTTTTAGTATTCGGTTGTTTTGTGGCATTTTCTCAATGGTTGGTGCCCTATTTTGTCAATGTTTATTATATGCCATTAGTTACTGCCGGTATTTTAGCTGCATTATTTAGTTTTCCATCGGGGGTGATCCGTGCGGCTGGTGGTTGGATGTCTGATAAATTAGGCGCAAGAAGAGTGATGTACTGGGTGCTCGCTTCTTCGGTAATTATTTCTATGGCGCTCTCGGTGCCCAAGATGGAAGTCTTTTCCACCGGGCAAGGGATCATGGCGAAAGCTTCCGGTACGGTCACGCAGGTTTTGGATAATGCGATCCATGTTGGCGATAGAGTGTATCCATTAAAAGTGAAAACCCATGGCTTTGAAGATCTGGATGAGAAAATGTTGGTTTTTCCCACCAAAGAAAGTTGGCAAGAAAGCGTGGTAGAGGTAGGCCAACAAATTAATAAGAAAGAACTGCTGGCAAAAGGCGTAACCCGAATTTATTTTCAGGCGAATGTGTGGATCTTTGCGGTGATGGTGGTCTTTATGGGGAGTGTCTGGGGCATTGGTAAAGCCGCCGTATATAAACATATTCCCGATTATTTTCCGGAAGAGGTCGGTGTGGTTGGCGGTATGGTGGGAGTGCTTGGCGGACTGGGCGGTTTTGTTTGTCCGATTATTTTTGGTTACTTATTAGAGTGGACTGGTCTTTGGACCAGCGCCTGGATGTTTATGTTTGTTGTCTCTTTCATCTGTTTGGCCTGGATGCATCGGACGATTATGAGGCAGGTTGAATTGCCGTTTGATCTGGAATCTAAATTCAGTGGATTATTACGCGCCGGTGGCGAAAATTTTCTTGCGCCGTTACTTAATTGGAGTGATAAATTTAGCGTTGGTGTGGATGAAATTGACCGTCAGCATAAACACTTAATGCATTTGATCAATAACATTGATGAAGTGATCGATAAAGGTGGCAATTATGAGACGTTTTCGCCCATTATTGATGAGCTAGTAGAATACTCGGAAAAACATTTTGCCTATGAAGAAGGTCTACTCAAGGCCAATCACTGCCCGGAGTTTGAAAGACATCAACAAAATCATACTCAGTTACACAAAGAGCTGACGGACTGGCAGGAAAAAACCAAAAATTCGAGTGGTGAAAAGCTTAAGGAATTGATGGTAATTTTAAGACTGTGGTTTCCTGGTCATATACTTGAGGCTGATAAACGGCATGCGGAGTATTTAAAGTGAAGAAAAGGTTTTGTTAAGATTAGAGGGGGGGATTTTAAAATCAAAAGGCGTTTCGCAGCGCTCCGCTCTGACTGCGACCTTCTTTTGTCAAGGGACACAACCAAAAGTAGGTACCATGAGGCAAAGAAGGCAAAAAGTCTGCCGTTCAATCTAACTAGTTGGCCTTTTTGGCGGTATAATGTACCTCACTTTACGGTTCTTATTTTCCATACAGCGCTGCATCGGGTGCAAAAGAACTCGCTACGCTCAGACAGCTTTTGCCCTTATCCGACGCATCATGAGTTTTATGAATCCGTTAGAAGCCACTAGGGGGCGGGGTAGTGATAAGCTTTGCGTATCTATTAGCTCTATCAATATAAGCCAGATTTCATCATTCTAAACTTTAAGAACAAAGCCGATTTATTGGCAAGTTGCCTGGCCAAATTCAGAAGGTTCAATTTCCCTTACGACCGTTATTTAATCTAAGGAATGTAGGCGCAGTCAATACAGTTCAAATTAAGTGAATACCGTACTCGCGTTCGCCTAGTGCGTAACGTAACGGGGCTTTTTGGTTACTTTTTTGGCTCTTGAAAAAAGTAACTCGCAAGAAAGCGAAGCGTTGCGAAACCGCCTTTGACTTTAAAAAAATCAAAATTGGTGCGAGCCAAAGGTCCGCTATTCGAACAAAAGAGCCTTGCCCCTACAACTCAAATTGCGAAATCAACTCATTCAACTTTTCACCCAAATTGACAACATTATTTTGTTCCTGATAACCAATACTGCTCACGCCATTCGCTAAATCTTCAATTAAACGGGTTGGCTGAGCAAATTTTCCTGCTTTATCTGAAAGGTCCTGAACAAAATCGATTAACTGATTTAATTCAGCGAAAGGTGAAGTCACCGGCTGAGAAGAACCAACGCCAGATGATGACAAGTTATTTTGCGCCGTGGTTTGGTATTCAGCTAACGCCTGGCTGGTGGTGGTTTTTTGCAGTTGCAGATTAAGGCTACTGAGTTCTTCTCGGTTAATGTCTAATTCTAACGCGAGTTCAAACGCCTGATCGAGTCTTCCACCAAAAAAGTCGTTTGCTATGGCATCCACATCTTGCAGGAGTTGATCTATCGCCGCCAATTCGCCTTCATCTAATTCACCTGTTACGTTCAAATTAAAGGAACTGGAAGAACTATTTTGTTGATTAATACTTAACGAAGAGCCATCAGCGTCACTCTCAAAGTTTGCCGAAAAGCTGGACTGGCTAGCACGTGAAATATCAATAGTCACTTGATCGCCATCTTGGGTGGTTAATGATAACGAAAAACTGGAACTCTCAGCAGTTTGCGCCTCCAATCGAAGGCGGCTCAGATTAGAGCTTCTATTGATATCCCCAATTACTTCGCTCGGTTCATCATCTGCAACATCACCAATAATGCTCTCTCTGAGTTGCTCAATTCCAGCGGTCACTCGCTCAAAAGTATTATTAATTTCATCGGATAAATCTGGTGTGAGTAGCCCTAAAGCTTCGATTTGATCTTTGGCCTCATTAAAACCTTTAATAAATCCCTGTAACCCTTGATCAAGACGTTGCAATAATTCGTCCTGACTCGCTCCATTGGCGGCGTCTGACTGGATCCGACTGGTAATAAAATTGAGTATGGTATCGGCTGCTTGTTGAGAGGATATCCTTTCTACATTTTGAAACCCCGCTGAGCCATATTCACCTAATTCGGGCTGAGTTGGCTGAAGGTTAGTTGATGACTCATTGCCAGGTTTGAAAAGGATCTGATTGTATCCTCTTTGCAAAATCGCATTAAAGATTTCAAAAGAATCTCTTTGATGGCGATTTTCAGCAAAATTGATACTTCCATTGGTGCCTGCTCGGGAAGCAAAGGCATTTGAATGGGCAGGTGGGGTATGAAGTTGATTACCTCGATTAAGCAACGAGACAAAAGGGGCGATGGAGTTTAGCATGGTATCATTCCTCAACAATAAGAGCGATTGCCTATAAATCGGCGGTGAAATGCGAGACTTTAATCACAGCCAGACTTTATCGATAAAATAACGGAATATGAAAGCGCTTTATAAGCGTTTTGAGTTATATATGACTGAGTCTGTCGCTTTGTGAAGCCAAACTCAGTTTGAAAGGTCGTATTGTTTTAAGCTAGGTCGCGCTCTAAATATCTCTAACATAACAATAAATTTGAAAATACATCATTCAGATAGTTTAAAAAAGATTGCCTATGAAAAATAATAAACTCAATTTGATCCTGCATTTTTTAGTGGTGCTGTTTACGCTTTACGTTCTTTATTTAAGGTTCGTTCGGTTTTTGTTGGCGGATAATGAGTCGATCGCCATGGCGATGCTCAACCCCGAACAATTACCGACCAGTCAGCCGGTGTTATTTTCCGCATTGATGTTACTGCTGTTCTTGATTTTGATTGGGCTACTTAAGTTGAGTCCTTCCAGTGGCTTTATTTTTAGAACCATGAAAGGACTGTTTGGCTATAGCGTTGTTTTATTGTTACTTCAGCTTTTAATTGTGATGGGAGGACGTCAACTCCCTGATGGTTTGAAAAAATCAGTACATGAATCAAAACATTTATTTGTTGAAGTTCAAGCTGATGCGACTCGGCTTCGAGCTGAATCGTCTCTTAAATCTGATATCCTAACGACTGTTAACCAAGGGACTTTGTTGTTATTGAACGATGTTAAAATTTCAGAAAAGCTGACCTGGAATCGAGTGTTGTTAGCACCAAAAAAATATGCATGGATCGTGCGAATTGCTCCTGGCGCAAAAGGTGAGGCGAAACGATTATCTAAAACCAGTAAATTTTATTTTACTGTGGCTGATCAATACAGTTTGATCGTGGCTCTGTTAGGTTTTGCTTGGGGATTTTTGAGTTATCGGAAACGGTAAATGTTGTAAAATTCAACGGCTAGCTAGCTTTATACTTAAATAGCCAGTTGGTATACGTTGCGCTCATAATTTATTAAGCAGCAAAACGATTGAAGCTGCCGCTGCAAATTCAGTCGCAATATAGCTACCAACTATTTTATCTCGATATAGATGAAACCGTTTCGTAGCGCTACGCTTTCCTACGAGTTACTTTTTCCAAGAGCTGAAAAACTAACGAAAAAAGCCCTTAGCGTTCCCACTGGGGAGAAAAGACTACATGTTCTGACTCTAGTATTTCTACCTGCGATATTTGATGGCTTAATGTTAAGAATTTCTAAAATAGTATTAGAGCGCTTTAACAGTTAGTACTACGAAACTATTCCGTAGCTATTTCTAAGAGGAGCTATTTCTCAACCCTGACCAAAACCACCACCGAAGCAACAAAAGCCAAACCCGCTACAACCATAATACTGGTCGGAATATCCAAAGCATCCGCCATGATTCCCGTCGAAATCGCCCCTACCGCATAACCTAAATCCCGCCAAAAGCGATAAACCCCCAAAGCCGAAGCCCGCCAGGAAACACCGGAAATATCCGAGACTAACGCCAGCAGCGTTGGATACACCATCGCGGTACCTAAACCAACGATTGCCGCCGCGGCGATATAACCGGTATAACTTTCAAACCAGACGAAACTAAGCAACCCAACGCCCTGAATAGCCATTCCAGGGAAAATAATCACTTTTCTACCAACCTGATCAGATAATGGGCCGAACACCAACTGAGCGGTGCTCCAAACAATTGGGTAAGTCGCAACAATGGTCGCGATTTGTGCGATGGTCATTTGTTGCGCGATTAAATATAACGGCAGCAATCCCCACAACATGCCATCTTTTAGATTGGTCACCATACCGGCAATGCTGGCCGAGGATAAACCAGCATCGGACCAAGTGGCTTTTTTGAAAACCTGAGCTAGAGGCAGCGGTGCGCCGATGGCCTTTTTGGCAGAGGTATTCTGTTCGCCGCCGTGGGCATGATGGCGGGTATCTTTAACAAACAACGATAAGATTAGCCCAACGACTACTAAAACAAGCCCCACGTAAAAAGGCTCTGGTCGTAAACCATGCTCGGTTGCCAGGGTGCCTGTTACAAAAGCAATCACTGCCACCCCGCCATAACCGGCAAACTCATTAAGCCCAATGGCTAATCCCCGCTGCTTCTCACCTGCGATATCCACCTTCATCACCACTGTCATTGACCAGGTGAGTGCCTGGCTAATGCCTAACAGCACATTGGCAAACAAAATCCAGTGCCAGTGCTCGGCAGACATTAATATTAAAGGGATTGGAATGGCGATCACCCAACCAATTTGAAGTACCCTGACCCGCCCCCAGTGATCGGAAAGGCTACCAGCAAAAAAGTTAACCGACGCTTTGGTAATGCCAAATGTTGCAATAAAGGAAAGAGCAGCGACCGAAGAAGTAATACCAAAATCGGCCTCGGCGATTAATGGCAATAAAGTTCGTTCCAGTCCGACCATGCCGCCCACAAAAAAATTAGTGATGACCAGGATGGTGAATAGCACGATATGGCTTTTGAGATTAGATTCTTGTTTCATTTTGGGTTGTTGGTTTGACTTGCCTGTTTGCAAAGTATAGGCTTTTGTTGCAATAATCAAGTGAAGAAAGATAAAGTCACTTGATTAGATTATCTAACCAGATAAGCTCGGAAATACAAAATGAAAAAAATAATTCCAGGCGGCATTGCAATCATTGCCGTATTACTCATTGCTATGACTGGATATCATTTTCTATCGCCAAAAGTGGTGGTTAGAAATGAATCTCAGCTAACCTATGATGAATTAATCATCGATATGCCAATTAATAGCCTCGTCTTTGGCCCGATTGCCCCTGAAGAAAAACAGATTATTTATTATTCCTTTCAAAATCTGAGTGGACTGATGGCTTATCAACTTACAGCCGATGGCAAGCCAATTATTGTTGGCTCCAAACAATATGATGCCAGCACGGAACTGGCAAAAGTCATCGAGTTTGTGATTACTGATGAAAATAAATTAGAGGTGAACTATTTATGAAATATTCTCCAATCAATTTAAAACAAAAATACGCTCAATTTAATGAGCATTGGTCGCCCAGAGTGATTGCCGAAATGAATGATTACCAGTTCAAACTTGCTAAAGTCAAAGGTGAATTTGTCTGGCACGAACATTCCGATACCGACGAAGTTTTTATTGTAATTGAAGGCAGTCTCGATATCGAATTTAGGGATGGGAAAGTTAGCTTGAAAGCCGGTGAAATGTTTGTGGTCCCCAAAGGCATTGAGCATAAACCGGTGGCAGAAAACGAATGTCAGATTATGTTGGTTGAGCCAAAGGGTGTGGTTAATACTGGTGAAACCGGCGGCGAATTGACCGCTAATGATGATGTTTGGGTATGACTATTGAGCGGTGAGTTTACTCTAATAGCATAAAATTGCCAAGACATGCTGTCATGCCCCTGATCAGTTCAAAGTCATTGCTGGTATGGTTGGCTAAAAAAGCGGGATCTCATGGGTGGATTTTCTGACCATTCAGAAATAACCCTGTGATTGGCTCATTGAGTCATTTACAATATGGCTAAATTAAATATATGAATTAGAAAATACCCCTATCCCCGATACTCTTCCTGCCAAAAGTAGGTCCCATGAGGGAAGGGATGGGGAGCACATCAAAAGGTAATCTGTGTCAGTAGTAAGATTAAATCCCCAACAAGAGCAAGCGGTTAAACTAACTACCTCGCCTTTATTAGTGCTCGCTGGTGCGGGCAGCGGTAAAACTGCGGTGATCACTCAGAAGATCGTTCATTTGATCAAACACTGCGGTTATCAGGCAAAACATATTGCCGCAGTCACTTTTACTAATAAAGCCTCCAAAGAAATGAAAGCCAGGGTGACCAAGTTGCTCGGCAAAGAATATGCGAAAGGCTTAACTGTTTCGACCTTTCATAATCTGGGCCTCAATATCATTCGCAGAGAACATAAAGCGCTGGGCTTCAGGCCTAACTTTACTATTTTTGATGATCAGGATTCTTTCCAGTTAATGAAAGAGCTTTGTAAAAAAAGTGATGATGCAGATAAAAAAGAAATGCAGGATATTTTGACTCAGATTTCCAAATGGAAAAATGATTTGATCTTACCTGAGCAAGCGGTCGGATTGGCAAATAATCAGGAAACTTTGTTAGCTGCCAAACTCTATGAAGCCTACACCCGAAGTTTACGTGCATTTAATGCGGTCGATTTTGACGATCTCATTTTGATCCCGACACTGCTGCTAAAAAATGAGCAAGCAATTCGAGAGAAATGGCGCGGAAAAATTCGCTATCTGTTAGTCGATGAATATCAAGATACTAATACCAGCCAATATGAACTAGTTAAATTACTCACTGGACGGCTGGGCAATTTCACCGTGGTTGGCGATGACGATCAGTCGATTTATTCATGGCGTGGCGCTAATCCGCAAAACCTTGAATTACTACAAAAAGATTTCCCCAATTTACAAGTGGTTAAGTTAGAGCAAAACTATCGCTCTGCGGGAAGGATCTTAAAATCGGCAAACGAATTGATCCAGAACAACGAGCATATTTTTAAAAAGAAACTCTGGTCCGATAAACATTACGGTGAACCGATTAGAATTTTATCGGCAAAAAATGACAACGATGAAGCCGATAGAGTCACCAAGGAAATTCTATCAAGACGGATTAATAAAAACACTCCGTACAAAGATTTTGCTATTTTATACCGAGGTAATCATCAGTCGCGATTATTAGAAAAATTTCTGGTCGACAAACAAATTCCTTATAAAATTAGTGGCACCACTTCTTTTTTCGCCAGAGCTGAAATTAAAGATGTAATGGCGTATTTTCGTTTATTAATAAACCAGGATGATGATAATGCGTTCATCCGAATTTCGAACGTGCCGCGCCGAGAAATTGGTGTGACTACCTTAGAAAAGCTCGGCAGTTATGCTAATGAACGGCATGTCAGTTTATTTGAGGCTATCTTCGAAGTGGGTTTAGAACAAACCCTTAGTGGAAAAGGTTTAGCGGCGGTCAGACGTTTTGGTGAAACCATCGCCAAAGCCAGTGACAATGTTAAGCGGGGCGATAGTTTAGCGGTAGTAAGAGAGTTACTGTCTTATATCGGATACCATGGTTTTTTATTTGATAATTCCAGTTCACCAAAAGCGGCCGAATATCGATGGAGTAATGTAGAAATATTATTATCCTGGGTTGAATCCGGCCTGGAAAATAATAAACTTGCCGATGACCCGTTTGCCGAAACCGTTTCAAAATTATGCCTGCGGGAAATGCTCGATCGCGGAGATGAAGAAGAGGAAGAAGCCAACGAAGTACAATTAATGACGTTACATGCATCAAAAGGATTGGAATTTCCTCATGTTTATTTGATCGGCATGGAAGAAGAACTACTCCCACACAAATCTAGTATAGAAGAAAATAATATCGAAGAAGAAAGGCGACTCGCTTATGTTGGGATCACTCGAGCAGAGGAAACCTTGTCAATTTTAGTCGCCAAAAAACGACACAAATACGGAGAAATGATCGATTCGGTGCCGAGCCGATTTTTAGAAGAAATGCCGCAAGAAGATCTTGAATGGGAAGAAGATCAAATTCCGTTAAGCGATGATGAAAAAAGAGAACAAGGCAAAGATCGCATGGCTGAAATGCGTAAGCGATTGATGTCATAGTTTTTGGAAATTTTAGTGCCGAGTTTTTGTTTTGTACGCTAAGCGAGGAGTTTAAAGGGCAATCAACATGTCTGCAATCTATACACATTTTCCTCGCCAGCCAGTTTCACTTGGCAAGGCAATGGCGGCGGCGCTTAAGGCAAAAGGCACAGCCAAGAAAATTGGCAAACCAAAAAAAAGCGCTAGCGACAATTGTCAAAATTCGCCGTGCGCTGCCTGATCCACTCCAGCATCTTCGCAAGTATTCTCATTTCGATCCACAACCAGCGTTAAAGTGGTCATAGCGAAAATCCTCTTAACGAAGTGAATGTAGAGGCGAGCTATTGGCGAGCATTTGGGGCACCACTATAGCTAGTGAGTTGTTTGTTAAAACGCTACGAACGGCAAAGAAAGATGTGATAATCATATAGAAAGCTCCTACGAGTCAGCGTTAAGATAAGTGTTCACAACAACACAGAGTCTAACAACT
>JAUUYO010000033.1 GCA_030590405.1 Kangiellaceae bacterium | reverse complement strand
TTGATTTTAGGGGCTGTTGATCTTTCATGTTCAATAGCCCCTTGAATACAGGTTCACTTTCTTCTGGATTTAAAAAATCGTTTTAACATCTCGCCGCTTTGTTGCTTTAAGACTCCTTCAACGATTTCAATCTGATGATTATGGCCAGAATGTTGCAATAATTGATAAAGACTGCCTCCAGCACCTGTTCTAGGTTCTTGTGTAGCATACACAATCGTTTTCACCCTGGCGTGAACCATTGCCATCGCGCACATCGCACAAGGCTCTAAGGTGACGTACATGGTGGTATCAATTAATCGATAGTTTTTAACTTGCCGCCCTGCTTCACGCAACGCTATAATTTCTGCATGGGCAGTAGGATCATGATTAAGAATGGGTTGATTAAAACCTTGACCGATAATTTGCTCGTCTTTAACTAAAATCGCGCCAACTGGAACTTCGCCTGAAGCTTCGGCTTTTTCAGCGAGAAATAGTGCTTGTTGCATCCAGTACTGATGATCGCGCATAATTTTTTGAGCTTTTCTTTATTTTTACTCCCACTCAATAGTAGCAGGCGGTTTTGATGAAATATCATAAGTGACTCGTGAGATCCCATCAATTTCATTAATGATCCGTCCTGATACATGCTCCAGGAAGTCATAAGGTAAATGTGCCCAACGTGCGGTCATAAAATCAATCGTTTCGACCGCTCTAAGCGCAATCACATAATCATATTTTCTAGCGTCGCCCATTACTCCAACCGACTTGACAGGGAGAAAAACAGCAAACGCCTGCGAGGTTTTATGATACAAGTCGTAGTTATAAAGTTCTTCGATGAAAATATTATCCGCCAACCTTAAAAGATCGGCAAATTCTTTTTTCACTTCAGCTAAAATTCTAACCCCTAAGCCCGGACCAGGAAACGGGTGACGGTATAACATATCATGAGGCAAACCTAATTCCAGACCAATTTTTCTGACTTCGTCTTTAAATAGTTCACGTAAAGGCTCAACCAGCTTTAATTTCATGTCGTCCGGTAACCCCCCCACATTGTGATGAGACTTAATCACATGGGCTTTCCCCGTTTTGGCACCAGCCGACTCAATCACATCGGGGTAAATAGTGCCTTGAGCTAACCATTTTGCGTTAACCAGTTTTTCTGATTCGATTTGAAATACATTAATAAACTCGCGACCAATAATTTTTCGTTTGGCCTCTGGATCCACTTCGCCTTTTAGCGCGTTAAGGAACCGTTCTTCAGCATCCACCTTAATCACGTTCAAGCCAAAATCGGCGTTAAACATATCCATCACTTGCTGACCTTCATTGAGCCTGAGTAAACCATTATCAACAAATACACAAGTCAATTGCGAACCAATAGCTTGATGTAATAACATCGCGGTGACTGAAGAATCAACCCCGCCGGAAAGGCCTAATATAACTTCATCGTCTCCGACATTTTCTTTGATTTCGCGGATCGCATTTTCAATAATGCTATCGGCGGTCCATAATTTTTCACAACCGCAAATTTCCGAGACAAACTTTTCTAAAATCCGACCACCCTGATGGGTATGAGTCACTTCCGGATGAAATTGAACCCCGTAGAATTTTTTCTCTTCATTAGCCATCGCTGCCAATGGCGCATTGTCTGATTCACCAATGGCGACAAAATTTTCAGGCAGCTCGATCACTTTGTCGCCGTGGCTCATCCAGACATCTAAAACGCCTTTGCCATTTTCGGAATGATCTTCAACCCCATCTAGCAAAACGGATTTAGCCGCGTGACGCACTTTTGCGTAACCAAATTCTTTTTTATTCGAAGTGCCAACCTTTCCGCCTAACTGATGAGCCATGGTTTGCATGCCGTAACAAATACCTAATACCGGCACGCCTAAATTAAAAACAAGCTGGTTGGCTCTGGGTGTATCATCGCCAGTCACACTTTCTGGGCCGCCGGATAAAATCACTCCGTCTGGCTTAAAATCGTGGATGTACTGGTCGGCTAAGTCGAAAGGATATAACTCACAGTAAACGCCTAATTCACGTACTCTTCTTGCGATAAGTTGAGTGTATTGAGAACCAAAATCTAAAATAAGAATTTTTTGAGAATGAATGTCTGTTGACATGCTTTTAGGCCTTTAATAAATAGATTTATAGTGAAGTTCGTTCGCCGCGAAGAGGCACACCCCTACAAGTTTTCGATTGGAGGTAGGAGCACCCCCGTATCCAAAACACTTTGTGGGGCAAGCTTTCTCGGCGCGAGTTAATTTTTGTTCAAAAACGCTATTTTTTAACCTGATAATTAGGCGCTTCTTTAGTGATCTGAACATCATGCACATGACTTTCGGTCATGCCTGCCGCTGTCACTTTAACAAACTCAGTTTTGGTTCGATAAGTTTGTATATCCTTACAGCCAGTTAAGCCCATTGACGAGCGCAACCCGCCTAACATTTGATGGATGATCGCTCTTAAAACACCTTTGTAAGCGACTCGCCCTTCGATACCTTCCGGTACTAATTTGTCAGCAGCGTTATTCGATTGGAAATAACGATCGCCCGAACCGTGTTTTTGCGCCATAGCCGCCAAAGATCCCATACCACGATAAGACTTGTAAGAACGTCCCTGATAAAGTTCGACTTCACCGGGCGCTTCTTCTGTACCCGCAAACATGGAGCCGACCATAATTGAGTAGGCACCAGCGGCCAACGCCTTACACAAATCACCGGAATAACGAATGCCGCCATCAGCAATCAATGGTACTCCGGTTCCTTGCAATGCTTCAGCAACATTATCCACCGCTGATATTTGCGGAACCCCAACGCCAGTGACGATTCTGGTAGTACAAATTGAACCCGGTCCAATCCCTACCTTGACGCCATCAACACCGGCCGCGACCAGATCTTTTGACCCTTGTCCGGTTGCAATATTGCCACCAATCACCTGAATTTCTGGATAATGCTTTTTAACCCATTTAACCTTGTCGAGTACCCCTTGAGAATGACCGTGAGAAGTATCCACTAAAATAATATCAACGCCTGCTTTAACCAAAGCCGCAACGCGAATTTCAGTATCTGGACCAGTTCCAACCGCTGCGCCGACCCGTAAATGACCTAAGCTGTCTTTGCAGGCATTGGGTTTTTCTTCGGCTTTTTGGATATCTTTAACGGTGTACATACCGGTCAGGTGGAAATCATCATCGACCATCAATACTTTTTCGATCCGATGTTGATGCATCAAAAAAAGCACATCTTCAGGACTCGCGCTTTCAGTGACTGTCACCAGGTTTTCCTTGGTGGTCATAACGCTAGTGATCGGTTGATTGAGTTGTGACTCAAAACGTATATCACGGCTGGTAACAATGCCTAGCAACTCTCCGTCCAGAACAACTGGCAGACCAGAAATGCCATGCATAGAGGTAATTTCTTTTAATTCGCCGATGGTAGTATCTGGCGTAACTGTTATGGGATCTGTGACCACACCACTTTCAAATTTCTTAACTTTTAAAACTTCCGCCGCCTGACGAGCAATATCCATATTTTTATGAATAAACCCCATACCGCCTTCCTGAGCAATGGCAATTGCCAAACCGGATTCCGTCACGGTATCCATAGCAGCTGAAACTAAAGGAATATTGAGAGTGATATCCCGGGTTATTTTTGTCTTAAGATCCACCGTATTAGGCAGGACTTGAGAATGAGCAGGAAGAAGTAAAACATCATCAAAAGTGAGGGCTTCTTGAGTGATTCGCATTGTAAATTTCACCGTTTCGAGAAGGGCTGATGCAGCCAAAGCGGGATTATACAGATATTTTTGGTAAAGTAACAATTATTTTTTCACTACGGATTTTTTCGTTGCAATTATTTGCTTTTACTGCTGAAATAGCCTGTCTGTATGCTACCCAACAATTTTGAGCCCATTGATCCCCCCATGCGAAAACCCTTTCTACAGCCCCAACAACCCGGCCAAAACACTCAACGACAAGTGCTGACAGTCAGTCAACTGAATCGCCAAGCAAAGAATTTAATGGAATCTGAACTGGGAACTATCTGGCTGGAAGGTGAAATCTCCAATTTTACCCAGGCCGCATCCGGTCACTGGTATTTCACTTTGAAAGACCATAGCGCGCAAATTAAATGTGCTATTTTCAAATTCAAAAATCGGCTTATAAACTTCTCGCCGCAAGAAGGTGACAAAGTCATCGTTAAAGGTAAAGTCAGTCTGTATGAGGCGCGAGGCGACTACCAGATGATTGCCGATTATATGGAACCAGCGGGGCTTGGCAAGCTACAACAGGAGCTCAACCGATTAATCAAAAAACTTGAAGCGCAGGGCCTGTTTTCCGCTGACAACAAAAAACCACTCCCCTTCCTACCAAAAACGATTGGCCTGATTACCTCCCCCACAGGCGCAGCCATTCACGATGTAATCACCGTACTACAACGCCGTTGCCCAATGATCCCGATTATTGTTTATCCTACCCAGGTACAGGGTAAAACGGCTGCATCCAATATTATCACAGCGTTGAAAAATGCAAGCCAGAGAAACGAATGTGATGTGTTACTGATGACCCGTGGCGGCGGTTCGCTTGAGGATCTTTGGAGTTTTAATGATGAACAACTGGCTCAAAAAATATCCGAATGCCATATCCCTATTGTTGCCGCTATCGGCCATGAAGTAGATATCACCATCACCGAACTGGTTGCCGATCTTCGCGCTGCCACCCCTTCCGCTGCCGCAGAATTGGTTGCGCCAGACCAGCAAAGTTTATGGCAAAAACTGGACATTTATAATCAGGATTTGAATCATTGTATCGGTAGTAAGATATACAGTTTACAAACCCGATTAAATATCGCCCGACTTAAGCTAAAAGATCCAGAGCATTCAATCTTACTAGCGAGTCGTCAATTAGATATCAGTAAAAACAAACTCCGTGAAGCCTTTTTGTTCTCATTAGAAGCCCGTAAAAGTCGGCTGGAACGATTATCACACAAGCTCTCCCATTTTCATCCAAAAGAAAGACTACTTAAAAACGAACACCAACTGGAAGTGTTAGAAAATAGACTAAAAAACTCACTACAGAAAATTTTACAGCAAAAAAGAAATCAGTTAATAATCACTGCCAACAATCTAAATACTTTGAGTCCTTTGTCGACCCTTGGCCGCGGATATAGTATTACCAGAGATAAAAAGAGTAAAAAGGTTATCACCAAAGTCAGTCAGGTGACTAGTCAACAAAATATTTCAATTATGCTTTCGGACGGGGAGATTGATTGTCTGGTTAAGTAACTGTCAGAATAGAAATTTCCGCAGCAAGCTAGCGGGGCATTTCCTCACTGTAGGTTGGCCTTTAGGCCAAAAATTTATGGCTCAATATTGGCCTAAAGGCCAACCTACATTATTACGCAGCAAGCTGCGGGGAATTTAACCCATAGAGATTAAATAACCGGATTAAGGAACTAATAACAACTTTATTAACTCGCCTGTTCGCGAGTTAATTCCGGCTGTGGGGACATACAAATATCAAACAGGTCTTCAGCTTTGATGGGTTTACTGAAAAGAAACCCCTGAATTAAATCACACTGATTGGCCGTCAAAAAATCCAGTTGCCACTGCTCTTCAACACATTCGGCCACCAGCTCTAGTCCCAGACTGTGGGCGAGAATAATAGTAGAGCGCACAATACCCTGACTTCTTCTATCGGTTTCTAAAGTCCTGATAAACATGCCGTCTAATTTTAATGTGTCGGCGGGAAAATCCTGAAGATATTGCAATGATGAATAACCGGTTCCAAAATCATCGATCGCGATCCTCGCGCCAAGTTTTTTAATCGCTTTCAGGTTTTCAATGGTTGGCTGGGTTTGTTCGACAAAAACTTCTTCGGTGATTTCTATTTCCAATTGCTCTGCTTTGATTTGATTAACGATAATTTCGGTTTTAATATGTTCCAATAAAGAGCGACTAATTAAATGACCAGCAGAAACGTTGATTGCGATCGTTATATCCTTGAGCCCTTGAGCATTCCATTGTTTTATTTGCCTGCAGACCTTTGAAATAACCCATAAATCGATTTTTTTTATCAGTCCGGTTTCCTCAGCAATTGGTATAAAAACACCTGGCGAGACATTACCAAGTTCTGGATTATTCCATCGAAGCAATGCTTCTGCATTTCTAAATCGAGCTTCTTTCAACCGCTTTTGAGGCTGGTAAACCAGGCTCAATTCGTTATTTTTAATAGCATCTCTCAGCTTAGATTCGATTGCCAGCCTTTCAAGAGATGTATTGTTCATTTCTTCAGAGTAATAACTAAAATTTCCCGGACCTTTCTTTTTAGCATGGTACATACTGATGTCAGCATTTTTTAATAAAACTTTATCATCCAGACAATCGTCGGGATAAACACTAATTCCGATACTCGTTGATATGTGTAAAATATGTTCTTGCAATTGAAAAGGCTTGCTAAAACACTCGATGATCCTTAACGCCGAACGCGCGGCACTTTTGGCATGAGCCAAGTTTTCTAATAGAAAAACAAATTCATCACCGCCAAGCCTGGCGACAGTATCTCCGCTCCGGGCAACTTGTTTAAGACGTTTTGCAACTTCCTTTAAAAGTTGATCTCCATTTTGATGGCCAAAATTATCGTTAATTATTTTGAAACGGTCGAGGTCTAAAAATAACAAAGCGATATTGGTTTTATTTCTAGCTGATTTAGAAATAGCCTGATGCAGACGGTCCACCAGCAAGTATCGATTTGGTAAACCTGTTAATGAATCATAATGGGCTTTTTGGAAAAGCTGTTTGGTTCTAACATCGACCAGCTTTTGCAATTGTTTACCACGCGCAGTTAGTTCATTTTCGCGATATTGGGTGGCATCCAAAACATGGTTAAATCCTTTGATCAGTTGACCAATTTCATCATCACTTTTCGCCTCTAGTCTTTTATCAAAATTTTTGGATTGATATATATCGGTAATATGTCGCACCATACTGCTGACTGGATAAGTTAATATTTTTTGAAAATAACCGGCCAACAAAAAAGAGAGTACTAACATAAAAGCAGCTAATATGATCAAAAACCACAAAAAATCCGGCTTTTGATCCAATAGACCATCTAAATCGTGTTGAACAAATAGAAAACCAACCTGTTTTTTATTATCAAACACTGGCTCAGCGATGATTAAATCATTTGCCGATTTTACCAGAGATGTAGAAGTATCCATCACGGGCAAAGGTATACCTTGTAACTTTGTGTAATAGCCGAGTAATTTGTTATCGGCAAGCAATATCGCCGCCACTTGAACGGAATCTGTTTGAGAATATTGTTGGATAATTTGATGAGCTACTTTGCCGTCAAGAGCGATGATGGCCTGAAGGGATTCTGCACCAACAAGTTTGGCTTGTTGCCTGGCAGAAAAAACAATTTTGTCTTCGAGATTTTGATCCACCGCAAATTGAAGATAAGCACTAACCATCGCTAAAGTGATCACAATAATACTGACCATCATAAGGGTTAACTGAATTCTGAAAGAGGTTGGCGTTTTTTGTTCCACGTTTTATTCTATCTGGTTAGATGGTTTATGATTCCTGATTTAATTGACTCTAATTTAACTGACTCTAATTTAATTGACCCTGATTTAATGGATCTGAGTCCAATAACGACCTGTTTACAATACCTCAAAATCAATCGCACCGCTATTACCATTTTGATCAAATACCATAATTTTTTGCTGGCCTTTTTGAAAATCTGAAATCGTAAAATTTTCGCCAGCCGCCGATTGCCCGATAAGCTCTCCATTTTTCAACCAGCTAATATTGCCTTTTCCTGCGGACACGGTTAAATTGATTTTAAATGCTTCGGAAGCATTTGGCGGCGGGCTAATCCGACTACCATTTTCTAAGCCCATGACAATAAGCTGCTGATTAACATCTATTTTTTTTTGACAATTGGGGTGCAATTCTGGCAATAAACTCTCAAACCGCCATTTCACGGGTAACCAGAGATCTAATTTTGAAGGCCATACGGCAATGCTCTTCTGCCGTTTTTCACCATCATAACAAGAGGCATACACTCGCCGTTGGCTCACAGGCTCAACTTCGACAGATATCGGATTGGCCTGCCATAGGCTAAGCTGATTTAAAGTTTTCGGTGCAACTTGATCAATCAACCAGGCATTTTTTTGCTGTAAGCAATGATCGATATTTTGGCTGATTTTTAGCGTACCGAGTGGCCAGCAAACGGAATGTAATTGAACCTGGGCTGGCCGTTTAGGCGGTTGTTGATTTTGCTGTGGTAAAGAGGCCAGTATTTTTCGCACCAAAGGGGCCGCCGTTTTTCTGCCAAACTCGCCGGGAGATGGAGTGCCATCGGGCTTACCAATCCATACCGCCAGACTATATTTTGCAGTGACCGCCACCATCCAGGCATCGCGATGTCCGTAACTGGTGCCGGTTTTATGAGCTAACCACAAATTACTGCTCCTGGTTAACCCCTTATTGTGAAAAACCGCTCGACTGGCTAATAACGGCACTTTGGCCAAAATATCGCCAACAATCCATGCCGACTCTTCAGAAATCAGGTAGTTTTCCTGTTTAACCGAATTTTGCAGATACCGGAGTTGCCCGGAAAGTCCCTTTGCTGCCAACGAGCGATAAGCCGCCACCAGACCTTCCAGCTTGACCCCAACCCCGCCGAGAGCCAACGACAGGCTCGGTTTCGATTGATTAGGAAAATACAACTTTAAGCCAGCATTTTGCAATTGTCCGGCAAAATTTTCTGCCCCCAAATGACTCAAGACTTGCACCGCGGGAATATTTAAGCTCTGTTGCAACGCCAGTGAGCTACTCACCGGCCCAGCAAAATTACGGGTGAAATTCTTTGGCGTGTAAGAGCCGAAATTAAGCGGTACATCCTGCAATAAAGATTGTGAATGGATCAACTGCTTATCCATGGCCATCGCATAAATAAAAGGTTTCAAGGTGGAGCCTGGCGAGCGGATCGCCTGATTCATATCCATATGCCCAAAACGCTTTTTATTGGCAAAATCGCCCGCGCCGACATAAGCCAGTACTTTCAGACTTTGGTTGTTGATCAATAGCGCTGAGGCTGAAGTAGATTCTGAAAAGCGGGTTAAATAAGCTTTCAACTGATCCGCCATTTGTATTTGAATATTCAGATCAATGGTGCTTCGAATGATTTGTTTATCCGGATATTGCTTGACTAATCGTCTGGCTAATAAAGGTGCTATAAGTGGTCGGCTGTTAAATTCAGCATATACCGATTCCTGCTTGGCCTGGACGACTTTTTTTTCAGACCAAATTTGATATTCTTGCAGTCGGTCGAGTACTTTATTACGCGCTTTTTCAGCCCTTAGGTGATGTCTGTCTGGACGAAAGCGACTCGGCGACTGAGGTAACACTGCCATCAGCGCCGCTTCGGCGTCAGTCATTTCTTTAGCTGATTTTCCCAGATAAGTATAGGTTGCCGCTTCAATGCCTTCAATCGGGCCACCAAACGGCGCGTAATTTAAGTAGAGTTCTAAAATTTCCTTTTTGTCTAAATAAAATTCTAGCTGAAAGGCGCGAAACATTTGCCATAATTTTCCCGGTATACTTTTACTGTGAGGATCTAAAATTCTGGCAACCTGCATGGTAATAGTCGAGCCACCGGATATGGCTCTGCCGTTAGCAATAAGCTGTCCGACTGCACGAAATAGTGAAAAAGGATTAATTCCGTGATGTTGCCAAAAAGCCCGATCTTCATAATTGATCAATGCCTCTAAATAATTTTTAGAGACCGATGAATATTTTGTCGGATAACGCCAGACCCCCATATCATCGGCAAATGCCCTTAAAGGCTGGCCATTTTTATCCACCACTAATTGTGAGAATTTTTTTAGCTTACCGGCATCAGGCATCGGATAGGTAAAATCCATTAACAGGAAAAATAAATATCCTGTAGTTAAAACAATGCCGAAGAAATAAATCGGTTTGGCGATAACTTTAAACATAGATCTATTTTTAAAATTCCTTGTCGAAGACGGCACTGGTCATCTTTCGATCACCACGACTGGAGCCATCGGCGCTGACAAACTTCTTAAATAAGGCCGATACATATCTTCCACTTGTGTCGGTGGTACCTGATAAGTCCCGGGATTAACCGCTCTCATTAAATAAAAGATCACCGAGGACTGACGCCTGTCTAACGAAATTGCTGCCACAAATCTGTCGTCGCGATATTCGCTGTGTAATATCTCTGATTGATAATGCCATTCATAAACAAAAGTCTCTTCAATCTTGACCTCAGAAATATCTTGCGAAAATTCTAATCCCGGATTCTCCAATTCAAATCCGGCGGGTAGCAAATCGACCAACAACGCATCAGGAATTCTTTTTGCACTGGCTACATCAATCCGGGTTAAGACATAATCGCCACTTTTGACCTTGTCTAACTGGATCGGTTGACCTTGCAGATTGTAATAACGTTTTTCGCTGCTAATACCATTCGATAATTGCTTTGGTGCTTTTAACGGATAACCAACTAGCTGCAAATCGACAAAAAGACTTTTACCTTCAGTGACTTCAATATTAGTTTTTTGTTTAAATAACTGCGCAGTCAACCATTGGCTATAGTCCTTTTGATTGGAGATTGTTCTTTCCGCGCCATTAGTCGTTATCTTGACTGCCCACTCTGGCTGAGCGGTTTTGTCGAGCGCTAACGCAAGCCGATAAATGGCAAATCGCTCTTGCGTGCTGAACCATTGTTTGGCTAACATTTCATCATTCACACTAAAAATCAAGTCTTGATAATCCAGGCTTAGTTGACTTTCTGTAGCCAGCATCATAATCCAGGCAGTATCTCTTAAGCGACTGCCGTAATCACCAGAATAGCGAAGAGTATAGTCTTTAAAATTAATGGCCTTATTCCACAATGCCTTGGCGGTATTATTGTCACCACTCTTTTCAAAGGCGATGGCTAAATGCGCCAAAGGCAACCCTGACTTTGCCTGAGCTGATAATTTGTTATTGATCTGACGAATTTCGGCTAAACTTACTTGACTATTTTTTGATAATAAATAAGCTGCGTAAGCGCGAAATGCCAGACCATAATGTTTGGCATTCTCTGAATAATGATTTCGCTCTGCGTAACTCGGCTGAGTTGTTCGAACATAATTTTTTATCCGTTTTAATCCTTTATCCAGTACTGATTGCGGCACTGAATATCCGGACTGTTTGGCTTGCAATAAAAAATCCAATGCGTAAACCGTTAGCCAATGACTTTCTTGACTCTGATTACTCCAAAGGCCAAAACTGCCATTACTTTTTTGCATGCCGTTGATGCGCTGGATAGCCGCGTCAATATGTTTGTTTTTTTCCGCCAATACTTTTTGTCCTTGCTGATTGAGTGTTATCGGTTGGCTAAATGACTGATAATTCAATAACGGCCAGGCACGACTGGAGGTCTGCTCTAAACAACCGTAGGGATATTGCAACAGCCCTTGTAAATGGCTGCTACTGTCTAAAGGTGGTCTGGAAGATAACAAAAGCTTTGCCTGTAAAGAGCCGGGATCAAAATCATTAATCCAGGCATTCGATAACTCAAAACCCTCCCCTTTTTGCAATACTTTACGATGACGAACAAATTCTGCCGGATAGGCTGGTCTGACATTGAGCGACCAACTGCGAGTTAATTGGGTTTCACCTTTTTCATCGGTTAATTGCAACTGGACTTTTCCTTCGCCGATCCCGGTTGCGAGGATATTAATTTGTTGAGTGTGTTTGTCTCCATCCTTTAACTCAATAGTGGTTGATTGTTTTGTTGCACTGATCGCACCGCCAAACTGGATATTAGCAATTAAAGACTGCGTTTTACCGGACATATTTTGTAAATCAAAAGCAATTTTGGTTTGATCTTTTTTAGCCAGAAACCTTGGCAATGACATCTGGGCAACCAGTGGTGCCCTCACCTTCATGCTAGTTTCCTGGCTGGCGAATCGCTCGCCAGAAAATGCCACTGCCATCAAACGCAGTTCACCATTAAAGTCAGGCAAAGTGAGCGGAATATCCACCTGACCATTTTGATCGAATTGAACCGCTTTAGAAAATAATGAGACAATTTGCACATCGGTGGCTGGTTGTTCGCCGCCACGAGTTAATTCCGCGTCACCGCCAAAACGTTGCACTCCGAGCTTGCCATTTTGATTTTTGATCAAATGAGAAAAACTGTCTCTTATATTGCCTTGATAAGCCCTTTGCCCATAAAACCAGTCAAAAGGATCAGGTGTTTTATAACCGGTGAGACTCAGGACACCAGTATCGACCGCAGCCAAAGTCACCCAGATAGTTTGCTCAGCTTGTTGTTTTTGCTCGGTTAGCGGTTTTTGTTCGGTTAGCGGTTCTTGATCAGTTAAAGATAAGTGAATATTGACGGTCTGCTCCGGTTCGACCACTTCAGCAGATTCAATAGTTAAACCAAACTGGCGATCTTTTCTGTCGAGCATCAATGCTTGAATGCCCAAAGCGCGTTTGGGTAACTGAGCTAACGGCTGACTAGACTGGCTATCGCTTGCTGCTGGCGAAACCACCATCACGGTCAAATAAAGATCGTGCCTTGACCAGTCGGCAGATACCGGTAGCTCTATTTGCTGCTCAAGTGACGTCAGTTCGATTTGTTTTTCCCATAAGATTTTATTCGACTCAACCCGGATCAACGCATTCCCCAAATGAGGTGAAATAAGCGTGACTTTGGCTGTTTGATTGGCCGAATAACTGGCTTGGTCCAATTGAATTCGAACTTTATCCGGACGTGCGCCCGCCACACCGGATTCACCATTTTCATCCCAATACCATCCAGCAAAAAACTGATAACTGTTTTTTAACTCGCCTGCTAAATTTTTGACCTCGACTCGATATTGACCGTAATCGACCGGCAGTTGAATACTGGTTCTTTCGCTACTTTCTTTTAAAATTCGACTGTAAACACGACTCTCTTTTTGCGTTTGCCCGTAATCCCAACCGCGCTCTCTCGCCCGCCAATAATAGTCAGTATCTTCTCGGATCAGAGTAATTTCAATTTCGCCAATGGCTTTCAGGCTGGCATCCTGGCGGGCATTGATTAATTCAAACTCGGCGATACCAAAGGGTTGCACAATTTTTTCCTGATACAAAGGTCTGACACCAATCAGGCTTTCACCCACCCAGATATTTTGTCGAGTTCTACGGGTGATCGGTCGTCCGCCCGATTCAAACAGGCTCGCCTCAAAAACAATTTGGGTGGGAAAACGCACATCACGCCAGAGATTGGGCAGTAGCCAATCAACTTTACCTTGCTTATCAAGGTGTTGATCGGCTAGTTCAATTTCTTGAATATCATCCTCATTAGTCACTCGACCAAAATAAAAGTCTTTTAGTTTTTCAAGCGGAAAATGGTTCGGTTTGACGGTCACTCGCCCAGCAATTCTGTTATCGGCCGCAGGCGCGCCATACAGATAATCTCCTTGCCCTGTGATTTGAATATCGGTGAATACCGTAACAAAATCACCGTGCTCACTAGTCAACGCTAATTTCATTCTTTCTGGAAGAAACTCTTCAACGGAAAAAATGTAACGAAACTGCGAACCTCCTGGATGGGTCACTTGCAATGTCCATTCACCAGTTGGATCGCTTTTATTAACCGCTAATTCTTTGCTGTAAAAACCAACCGACTCAGGGTGCCAGCTAAAACTAGTAGCAATTCGACCATCGGGCCTGAGCAACTTTGCCTCCAATGGTACCGAAGGCAAAGGTTTGCCATCATGGTCCCTCAAAATACCATTTATATAAATGGTTTCCCCTGGACGATATAAATCCCGCGGCCCGTACAAAAATAACGCTTGTTGTTGCTGGCGGCGGGTAATGGAGATCTGCTCAGACAGATCGAGCGCAGGAGAGGCTAACGAGATCACCGAAAAGTCATTATCGATACGGCCAATAATAAGTGCATCTTCATCTATATTGGTAAACAGATGATTACCGCTTGAATCTGTTATCGCTTTTGCAAGAGTTTCCCCCTTTTGGCTAATAATGGTTATTTCCACACTGGACAAAGGTTTACCGTCTTCTATGGTTAAACTGTGTACTTGCAAATGGTTGCTCGTTGCACCATCAAAATTGGTCACATGCAACGCCAGGTTAGATATGTAAAAAGAAGTGACCTGGTGATCGTAAGGATATTCCCCCGCGGGTTTCATCACTGCGATATAAAACCCTGGTTGTTGTAATTCTTTGATTTTCTGGATCGGTAAAATTGTGGTTCGCTTTTTATTTTTAGCATAATCCAGAGTGTAACGGGCGGTATAGGCCAACTTTGAATATTCGGGGATTTCGCGCACATAATAGGAATAACCATTCAGTCTTTCGCTAATCACTTGAGGGATTTTTTCCTCAAAAACACGATGGAAATTAATATCCACCTGCTTGATATTGACTGATTCAACCGCTAAACCACGGGTGAGTTTGGCGGGCAGGATTTGCCCTTTGTTACTGAATCTGACATTGTCTTCTAATCGACTGGTTTTGATTTGTTTTTTTACATCGGCAGTCAGCTGCTGCGCGTTAATCGATAAAATTGAAGAATCAACTAAAACCTGATAGGTTTGTCCCGGTTCAATATATTGAAAATAGGCACGAGTCCGGCCACTATTGACCACCCAACCACCTGCGACTGAATCATTTTTAGAGTCCAAAACTTGCAAACTATCTTGAATATTCTTGCTCAAGTCCAGAGGAACTGAAAAAGATACCGCTAACGCCGGACCGCTGTCATAAGGGCTTTCATTGATATCCAACACCTGAAAACGGGTTAACTCAAAAGCCGCTTTTTGTTTCGCCAGATCAAATTCGCCAGTATCGGAAAGATTAGAATCGGCGTCAATCGATTGAGTATTGACAGGATCGACCGACTTGCCACTTTCATCCTGACCGGACTCATTACAACCAAACAGCAAGACGGAAAAAAACACCAAACAAACCAGCAAACCAACTTTCATGATCTTTCCTTTTTTATTATCGGTTAGATAAAGCGTTAATAAATAGCTTAGCTCATAAAATACCTGAGCTAATCCAATACAACTTAAAGATAAGTGTATCTTATCTTATGATAATGTCACGGCGATGGTGAGAATGTGGCACAAATATGTCGATTGTTATGAGGCATGTGAATGAGTATTTACTTTGCAGATGCTCATTGCTCTCAATTAACCCAATAGATCAGCAATTCTCGGTGAACAGATATGCTCCCTGTTTACGGGCATTGTAGAGACATTGTAAAAAATATTTTCGCACTATATTTGACCTTTGTAAGTTGGCCTTCAGGCCAATTTTGTGCCTGCTTCACGCCCCTTAATAATATCTTTTGTCATCACGTTGGCAGATAGACCTATGAGCGTAATAATTTTTAAATACAAGTTCAAAAAACGATCGCTTTATTTCGACCACTATCTTTGGCTTGATACAAAGCCTCATCCGCTTTTTTTATGGCAGCATCAATACTTCTGTATTTTTTTGAAAGCTCAATCCCCCCCATACTGACGGTGATTCTATTCTCTGACGGCAAACCTTCAACAGTCATTCCTTCAAGAGCTCTTTGCAGCCGTTTAAAAACAACCTTCGCTTGTTTTTTAGTTGTAGCAGACAACACCAAAAGCCATTCCTCTCCGCCAATTCGACCAAATCGATCGCCGCCACGCAATATTGTAGCAACCAAATTAGAAAACTGTTGTAACACGCGATCTCCAACATCGTGTCCATAAGTGTCATTGATAGCTTTAAACAGATCGATGTCAAGGATGGCAATGGTAAAAGACTGTTTAAGCGCTTTATTTTCTACCAGCTTTGCTTTGGCAAAACTTAATATATGCCGCCTGTTAGGCGCCTGGGTTAACTCATCGTACATTGCTAAATGCCGATACAACTCCTTGGACTTAAGTTGTTTATGTAGAAAAAAGACAACCAGAATCAAAGCAAATCCGACTAACATTATTATTAATAACATAATATATTGCCTGTAGTCAGCTTGTTCTAACTTTGTTTTTCGTAGTTCCATGTTTTTCAATAGCAACTGGTTTTCAATTTCCTTTTGTTTGAAATCAAAGCTGACTTGTAGCTTTTTAAGACTGCTTTTACTTTTTTCATCAAAATATTTTTTATTAATTTTCAAAAGCTGTTGATACATCTCACTCGCGCTCTCAAATTGCCCTAATTCAAAGTAGACGTAAGCAGCACTTTCATAATAATCCGCCAGGCGATGTTTAGAACCTATCTTATCGACCAGAGTTTTTGCGAACTTCAGGTCTTCGGGGGCATCCAGGTCTTTTACTTTTGCCCGATATTTCGCTCGTGTGAGGTAGCTTAAAACTTTCATAATGGGTAAATTATTTTCTTCAAAAATAAGCAGTGCGCTATTTAGCGATAAAATTGCAGACTCATAGTTTCCCTCTTTCGATTTTAGCATGGCGATTTCTTTTAACGCATAACCAATGCCAACAGTATCACCAATTTTCTTACTCAGATCATAAGCTTTATGGATATGTGCTTTAGCCTTTTCATAATCCTTAAGATCCATATAGGAGGTTGAAATATTATAATGACCAATACTAAGACTCATTAAATCATTGTTTTCCTTTTGCAATGCAAGTACTTTTTTCTGATAACTTATTGCGGTTTCTAATTGACCTAGCTCACTATACACAATTGCTATTTCACCCAAAATAAGGCCTTTGTTTGAGTCATCTTTAATAGAATCAAAAATTTTATCAGCCTCTAAATAGGATTCTAAAGATAATTCATAATCGCCTATATCGTAATATAATTGCCCTTTAACTAATAAGACATCAGCCTCGGCTTTCTGGTTATTGGCTAATTTTGCTAACAAAAGCGCTTCATTTAATTTACGGCTAATTTGCGAGTATTCCTGCTCAGGCATTAAGCTGACGGCATACATAGACAAAAATAACGATTGATACGCATGGTCGCCAACCCGCTTTGCAACCTCAATTCCCTTATTCGCATAAACGCCTATTTCATTATGTTGCTCCAAAAGACTTAAGCATTGAGTGATAATTTTGATGAACCTCATATAATTTTGATATTGCTCTCCTCCTTCAAGTCTCTTTTCTTGAGATTTTGCTTCCTGTAAAACATTTTTTACTTCACTTTGTATGCGACTTTCCAGTTTTGTGAAGTATTGCTCATCGTAGTTTATCTGTTTTGTACTGCCAGGTTGCGATTCGGCCATAACCTGATAATAGCCAGGAAGAAGCAAAGCGATCATCAGAATAATGATTTTCAAAAAAAGTAAACAGGTCCGATTCATAACTGGCTCTTAATAAACGCCTTCAGTAGACTAAAATAGAATTGAAGCAACCTTAAGACTAGTATAATTCGAGTTTTTTTCAAGCGATGCGTTGACTTGCGCCTTAGTAAATTTTGAGGCTGTTAATTTTTTGATTCTTAAGGTTAAATACCGAGTCCGCAGCAAGATTATCCTTGGTATCTAACGCTAGACAGCAGTTCTCGGCCTACCTGTAAATGCCGTAGTACGTACCTTGCAGACTCGCTCAAAATATAAAGCTCCCGCAAAAAAATAAGCGTGTGCGAGATAGATCACAAGCACTAGCGTCAATCGATCACA
>JAUUYO010000212.1 GCA_030590405.1 Kangiellaceae bacterium | reverse complement strand
TTGACATGTTACGTTCTCCGGTGAGTTCGCAACTAGTAAAACAGATTAAAGTGGTTAAGTTGAGCTATGTTCTCGTAAGCTCACGAAAAATACTCAGCGCCATCAAGAAAAAAAGGCCGAGCTTCAGGAAAAAATAATGAAAAAGTTGTATTAATATCCAGTTGACCGGCATCAGCATCGATTTGAGAAAAGTCGGGATTGAGGGTTGCATTTAGTACCCAGTTTTCAGTCATTGACCAACGAACATCGACACCTGGTTCGGTGTCAATTTCACTATCTTGCCAGTCCTGGTTTACTTGTGGCTCCCGCTGCCGTGAATTAACGTAAGTTAAAGTTGGTGTGACATCTAAATTATTACTGGTTTCAATATTTGGCATACCCGTTAATTTATTAACCTGACAAAGGGTGCAATCTAAATCCCGATCAATTGGAGTATCTGACATAACGACTCTAGATTCACGAGGGTAAATACGAAGAAAGTTAACTCCCCAGGTTTGCTCATCAAGCTCTGAAGGAAACCTTAATGCTCGATAAGGGATGGCCATTTCAACCACGTACCCGCCATCGGTGACCTGACCGACGCTTTCCCAAACCGCATCCCAGGATGAATCTTCTCTATGGCGACTATCATCTCTGGTTAAATCACCCTGTGCGCCCAACGGGTTTACAAAAAATTCAAAACCACGCCTTTCATCGTTAAAGGTATCAATAATAACGCCAACAAAGTCATCTTGAAAAATACCATCTCTGTCTCTTAAAAATGCCAGGATTTTTTCCGGGTTTGGATCATGTGCGTTAAATGCAAAATAAACCGACTCGCCATCCTCCATCATATAGGCAGTCGTTTTAACGGTTGCTGGAGAGCTATCACCCGGATTTGTTTCAAAAGCAAGTTCGACAGTTGTTGCATCTGACCATTCGCCCGGTTCGATAACCGCATTTATGATAGGCGCCTTATGAACTCTTGGTATTTGGTAACTTGATTTTGCCTCCAGGTTGGTAATACAAAAACAACTGAACAAAATAACTATTCGCCAAAACATAGATAACCCTTTAAGTTTTATTGATATTGAATATACACAACTAGACGGATCGGTTCTGAAAATAGTTTGCTTTATTAATTCTTTGTTACAACTATTAACAAAGCAGTGGTTAACAAAGCAACTATCTACAAAAACGTCTTTGATAGATACGACTAACGTAAAACATTTTGTTTAAGGGTTATATCAGATTGACTTTTCCAAAGAGAAGCTTTGAATTTTTTTGATTTATGACGACTACAAATGTGTGAGTGACAAATAATCGACTTAAGTAAAATAATTATTCTGCAATCAATAATTGAGGATCCAGCCGAGTCGACAACCAGTTTAAGCGCCAATCTAAATGAGGACCACTTGCCCGACCCGTTGCGCCTATTGTCGCAATTTTTTCATTCTGTGAAATTTCCTGGCCCACCTCAACGTTAATACTGTTTAAATGAAGATAAGTGGTGCTAATACCAAAACCGTGATCAATAATAATTGTGCCGCCGGAAAAAAATAAATCTTTTTCTGCCAGAGTCACCACTCCGTCAGCGGGAGCAATCACTTCAGTTCCAATTTTATTAGCGATATCCAAACCGAAATGCGGTCGTTTAGGCTCACCATTTAAAATTCGCTGACTGCCATAAACGCCTGATATTCGTCCTTTAGCAGGCAGCACAAATTGCATAAGAAACGCATTTTGACCTGACGCTGAAGATCGTGCTTGGCGAACTTTTTCTCCTTCAAACTTAATTCTGGCCAAAGTTTCTTTTGATTTAGGATTCACTTTTTCGTCAGCAAGTCCATCAACCCGTTCAATTTTCCATTGGCGCTTTTCAATATAGAGCGGGTATTTGATGGTTTGCTCTTTGGATCGAATCATCAACTGCACTTGATGCTGAGTATCACGCCCTACACCAAAAACAAACTCGCCAGTTTCAGTCAGTGGTAATTTTCTGTCATTAAAATAGATATCACCATCCACCAGCATACGACCGACAATCATACTGCCTTGCTGGGGTTGTTTGGTAAAAATCTGAATAACTGGTTGAGCGGCCAATGCAGAAAAGCAGCAAATTCCCAAAACAACAGAGGCTATAAGATATTGACTTATTTTATTGAAGTTCATATTTATTCCTTAAACACTAAAAAATTATCACCACAGAGAACACTGAGTTAAAAAATAGAATAAACTTTCACAAATGTGATTCAAGAGTAATTCGTAGCTTTGAATAGCTTTCTTGTTCTTTTATCACTCTGTGCCCCTTAGTTAATTCTTTATCTTTTTTCCTTTGAGCGGTTCATTACCCCTGCGCTTCTCGATTTGCAATAAAGGCTAACGCCATATCAATTCGAGCCAAAGCCCGTTCTTTTCCTACCCATTCCAAAGTGATATCGATCGCTGGTGACATTCCACCGCCAGTCGCGGCGACTCGCAACGGCATACCCACTTTCCCCATACCAACATCAAGTTCTTTGGCGGTTTCATCAACGGAGCTTTGAATAGCTTGTGGTTGCCAGTTTTGTATCAATTCAAGTTTAGACCTAATCAACTCCAATGCAGGTCTCGCAACCGGTCTTAAATGTTTTTTGGCAGCCTTGGCTTCAAACTCGTCAAAATCCTGGTAATAAGTTGTGACAGCGGCGACCAATTCTTTCAAAGTCTGCGCTCTTTCGGCAAATTCGGGGATCAAACGATCAATTGCTGGTCCATTTGCCAAATCAATGCCTTGCTGATCGAGATGCCATTGCAGGTGAGGCATTAATTCATCGACTGGCGTTGATTTAATATATTGCTGATTAAGCCATTTGAGTTTATCGGTATTAAACGCGGAAGGTGCTTTGTTGATATCATTGATATTAAACAAAGATTTCATTTCTTGCATGCTAAATATTTCTTGATCGCCATGAGACCAGCCTAATCTGACCAGATAATTACGCACTGCCTGGGGCAAATAACCGTCATCCCGATATTGCATCACACTGACTGCGCCATGTCTTTTTGACAGCTTTTTACCATCATCACCGAGGATCATTGGTACATGTCCATATTCGGGAGCAGCCGCACCGAGCGCCTTAAAAATGTTAATTTGCCGAGGGGTATTGTTAATATGGTCATCCCCCCGCACGACCTGAGTGATGCTCATATCCATATCATCAACCACAACTGTAAAATTGTAAGTTGGCGCGCCATCGGTACGAGCGATAATCAGATCATCAAGCTCTTTATTGGCAATCGTTATTTCACCTTTAACAACATCTTTGAAAGTGACTACCCCCTCTTCAGGATTTTTAAAGCGGATCACATGGTCTTGGCTTAAATCAACTTCTGATGGTTTTAAGTGACGACATTTACCATCGTAGCGCCACTTCACTTTATTAGCTTTTTGCTCTTCTCGCATTGTATCGAGTCTTTCGGAAGAACAAAAACAAGGATAAGCTTTGCCCTCGGCTAATAATTGCTCAATGACTTCTTTATAACGACTGAATCGGTGGGTCTGAAAAATCGGTCCTTCATCCCAATCCAGTTCTAACCATTGCATACCATCCATAATCGCCTGAACAGCTTCTGGGGTGGAACGTTCTATATCGGTATCTTCAATACGAAGAACAAATTCACCATTATTAGCGCGCGCATGTAACCAGGAATAGAGCGCCGTTCGAGCACCTCCAATATGGAGATCTCCGGTTGGAGAAGGTGCAAATCGTGTTTTAACTGACATTGTTATTTCACTTATATAAGGATCTGGAGGAATTATCGCTATTCTAACAAAACAACACAAAAAAAAAATTTTAATTTAGGGGTTGACCGAACAGATATTTGCCTCTAGAATGCGCTCCTCTTGTGAGGCAACGTCTCTTAAGAGAGTTTTATAGAAATGTGGGCGCTTAGCTCAGTTGGGAGAGCATCGCCCTTACAAGGCGAGGGTCAGTGGTTCGAGCCCACTAGCGCCCACCACATTTAAAAGGCCTGTAATCCATTTGATTACAGGCCTTTTTGCTTTTCCATTTAAAATTTTCTACTAAATCTCGCAAGAAATCACCAATGGACGAAAAACAGGTAACATTAGGCACGCGCTCCAGAACTTATTTTGTTGAACTAAATATTTAGCTCTACCACTCCTAAGAAGCTGAGCAAAACAGCCTGGCTTAAGCCCTCAAACTATGCCTGAGGGGACTTCTACCCTATTATAAAGCTAGCTTCTCTATCCGGTCTTCAATACTCCCAGATATCGTTATAAACATGTATGTTTGTAATTTTTGGTGGGGTACTAGAATATTGAATTCTTAATAATTCTACGACTTAATCACGCGATAATTCAAAATTAATATTCTCGATCACCAATATTCATGCTCAGCTATGACGGTAAAAACTCTATTGGGTAAATGACTGTGATTGGTTCCTTTTTACCTGAACTAAACTTAAACAGTTTAATTCTCGATAAAAAACTTTTTTCCAGTTTAGGCATATTGAGTTCGCTGGAAAGTATTTTTACAGAAATAACATATCCTGCTGGGGCTATTGTAATTTCCAGTATTATCTTTCCTTTTAATCCAGGACTCTTTCGTCGTGCACGATTATATATTGAATACAACTTACTCTTATTTTGATCAAAAACTAAGGTGATTTCTTCTTCTGCTCTGAAGTTTCCTGATACTCTTTGGTTCTCTCTTGTGCTATCCGCTTCTTGCTCAGGTGCTGCGATTAAATTTTGATTAATTGCGGCGATATCCTGCGTCGACAAACTAGTCCTGGAGGTTACTACACCAGTGTATTTCTCAGAGTTAACTCCTGCACTCCCCTTATTAATACCTTTATTTAATAATGTTTTATCGATACTTGAGGAACGAGTAGCGCTCGGCGTTTTATTTGATAACTTAGTAGCTACCATGCTTATTACAGGAGTTTCCATTAAATCTGCAAGTTCATTGCTTAGCGCTAATAGACCAGACTCTTGTGCACGCTCTCGTGCCGCTTTCTGGGTCTTTGTCAATGGCTTTTTCTTTTTTGAATTTTCTGGTTTTTTCTTAATTCTAGGTTGAGTTTTTTCTACCGGTTTTGGCTCTAGTTTTGGTTTTGGTTTTGGTTTTTCTATTGGTATAACTATTGGTTTTCTCTTTTCCTGTTCAAGAACAAGATTCGCAATACGTTCAGGTATCACAGTAGTAGCTTTTCTGTCCTCTACTGGAATATCTATAGAAGAAAGGATTAATCCTATACCACTCACAATCAGTAAAGACAGCAACACAATTACAATAAAACGATGATCTGTTTTATTTATTGGGTTCCATTCCAAAGCCAGGTTTTCATATACAATTTGATTTGACATTTAATTCTTGGATACTTGATTAGCTGCAAATGCAATTTGCGTATAATTAGCTTGACGACAAGTTTTTAAAATTTTGTCCAACAACTCAAATGGTAATTCTTCATCGCCCATTATTGTTGCAGAAAAACCTCCGCTATTTTGCTCTAAGGCCTTCGTTAGCCTTTTCTTTTTTCCCTGAAAAACGAGTTCATTCATTAACTCACTAATAACGTTTTTTTTATCTGATAAAATATTATTAATAGACACAATTTTTTGACCTTGAACGATGACATGCTCATCCGTCACCATAATTATGAGTGTCTCTTTGGGTGTTTTTTTTGCAGTCGATATAGGTAATTTTAAATCCTTACTGTTTGGCAATTGTTGCGAGCTAGACGATGTTACTAATAGAAAAAAAACCAAAATCGTAAATATATCCATCAACGAAATCAG
>JAUUYO010000151.1 GCA_030590405.1 Kangiellaceae bacterium | reverse complement strand
CAAGCAAATGCCGCTCAGCATCACCGCCAACATGCTGCTCTCCCCTCGCCTTTGCTAAACGAATTTGTTTTTCTCTTTCCTGATACCGTGCTTTTTGCTCTGCGGATGTTTTATCAAAACAATGAGGACAACTCACGCCTTGTTCAAATTTTTCATCCTGCTGTTCAACTTCAGTTATCGGCATACGACAAGCATTACACTGCTCATAACTCCCCGGCTTTAAATCATGGTCAACCGTCACCCTGTCGTCAAAAACAAAGCACTCGCCCTTCCAGCTGGTTTCGTTTTTGGGGACTTCCTCTAAATACTTAAGTATGCCGCCTTTCAAGTGATAAACCTCTTCAAACCCTTGCTGCTTCATAAACGCGGTTGATTTCTCGCAGCGAATGCCGCCAGTACAAAACATCGCGATTTTTTTATGTTTGATTGGCGATAAGTTATCTTTCACATAATCGGGAAATTCTCGAAACGATTCAGTATTGGGATTGACCGCATGCTCAAAAGTGCCAACCGCATATTCATAATCATTACGGGTATCGACCAATAAAACCTCAGGATCGTTAATTAAATCATTCCAGTCCTTTGGCTCAACATAAGTCCCTACCACTTTTCTCGGATCGATATTTTCAACGCCCATAGTGACAATCTCTTTTTTGAGTTTCACCTTGGTGCGTTTAAAAGGTTTTTCCTGACTAATAGATTCTTTAACCATTATTGAATCTAATCCCGGTTGTTTTTCTAGCCAGGCTAACAATAAATCGATCGAAGTTCGCGAACCAGACACTGTGCCATTAATTCCCTCATGGGCAAGCAACAAAGTGCCACAGATTTTATGAACTTTCATAAAATCCAATAATGGTTGACGAATCGATTGATAATTTTCAAGCGCAACAAACTTGTATAGCGCGCAGACCACCCAAAATGAAGAATCTTGGAGCAAAGAACCTTGAGACATAAAATTTTTCCTTCAGCTAACCAGAACGTAAATCTAGTGCTTGAGTTCAATTATTTAGCAATTGAACAATAAATGAGCAGCGCATTATAATCAAATCATGTATCAGATCAACTGTAATCTGAATATTTACAGGACCCTTTATATCCTGAAATGCTATAATCCGCGCCCGAAAAACACCGCTTTCGGTTAAAATGATGGCAACAGCAAGAAATTATTGATTATGAACAAAATAACATCCCCTGAACTCCTCGCCCCAGCAGGCTCCCTCAAACACATGCGCTACGCCTTTGCCTATGGGGCAGATGCCGTGTATGCAGGACAACCGCGATACAGCCTGCGAGTGAGAAACAACAGTTTCAACCTTGAAAACCTGGGAATTGGCATTAAAGAAGCGCAAGCCCAAGGCAAACAATTTTTTGTTGCCGCCAATATTGCTCCACATAATTCAAAAGTTAAAACGTTTCTCAAGGATATTGAGCCGGTAGTCAACATGAAGCCGGATGCACTCATTATGTCTGATCCCGGCCTGATGATGATGGTCAGAGAAAAATGGCCGGAAACGGTAATCCATTTATCGGTACAAATGAACACGGTTAACTATGCCGCAGTCAAATTCTGGCAATCGATGGGGGTTAAACGGGTAATATTGTCTCGCGAACTCTCTTTAGATGAAGTGGCTGAAATCCGCCAACAATGTCCGGATATTGAACTGGAAGTGTTTGTTCATGGCGCGCTTTGTATTGCCTATTCTGGCCGCTGCCTGTTATCAGGCTATTTTAATCACCGCGATCCGAATCAAGGCACTTGTACCAATGCCTGCCGCTGGGGATACGATGTTCATCAAGCAGAACAACAAGATAACGGTGATATATTGCTAGCTAACCCAAAGCCTGAACAAGCGACAGAAAACCATGCAGATGCACAAATAGTGACGGCAACGGGCATTGGCGAAATTACCGACAAGCTTGTCCTTATTGAGGAAAAACAGCGTCCCGGTGAATACATGCCAATGTATGAAGACGAAAACGGCACTTACATTTTTAACTCCAAAGACCTACGTGCGATCCAACATGTAGAAAAACTGATCGAAATTGGCATCGATTGCTTAAAAATAGAGGGGCGCACTAAATCTTACTATTATGCCGCGCGAACCTCTCAAGCTTATCGCCATGCAATCGACGACGCTGTAGCAGGCAAACCTTTTAGCATGAAACTGATGGATGATTTACAAGGCATGGCCAACCGAGGCTTTACCGAAGGATTCTTCCGTCGTCATGTACACGATGATTATCAAAATTATTTAAACGGCAGTCCTGAGCAACATGAACAGAAATTTGTCGGTGAAGTGATTGATAGCCGCGAAGGTGAAGTTTTGGTGGAAGTAAAAAACAAATTCCAAATCGGCGATAATATCGTATTTATGTCGCCTGATGGGGATATTCGTGTACCACTTAAATCCATGACCAATCAATATGGCGGCGAGATGATCGTCGCGCCCGGCTCCGGGCATCAGGTCTGGATACCTAAACCAGAAGGTTATTCGCCAGAAATGGGGTTACTAGTCCGGGATATGATGAAAAGATAAGTACTCCAGAGTCTATTCATCAGGAAAATAATATATAAATAAGAACAAAAGTAAATAACATAAAACCTGAAATAAACTGCCAGAAAAGAGCCTGGTTTTTGTCCTTTTTATAGGTGGGATCATCAAGTAAATAATCAGGATTAGGATGGTGAAGATCTTTTAAAAATTCATCCATGGTCGAATAACGTTTTTCAAGCTCAAAATCAACCCCCCTCTCTAACGCACGATCAAACCATAAAGGGATCACCGGATTAAATTGATTGGCGTTTCGATACCTTAAACGATCATAGTCAAGAGCCGACTGGCATTCCTCGATCGCGCTACCGTAAGGTAATTCCCCGGTAAATATTTCATAAGCCATTGTTGCTAACGCATAGAGATCCCCTTGCACGCCAGAATTAATTCCCATTAAATATTGAGGGTCAGAATAGGAAGCAGTGCCTAAAGCCCCTTCGTGTTCCAGCGGTTTAAATAGCTCTGCAACCCCTGCGACATAAACCGAACCAAAATCAACAATTTTAACCTCACCTTCGGGGCTGATCATTACGTTGCCAGGTTTCATATCCTGGTGGATGGTTTCCTGATTATGAAATGCTTGCAACCCTTCGGTGATCTGCTCAACAATTTTGATCGCTACTTTAGGCCTTGGAAAAGGATTTTTAGTCATCCATTTTTCTAGAGTTTCGCCATGCACATATTCCATCAAATAATATAAAAAATTTCGTTTGGTTTTCTGACGCAATGTTTTAACCACATAAGGGCTATCAACTCGCTTGCCAATCCACTCCTCTTGAATAAAACGATCGATATACGAAGTGTCATTTTCAAAATTGACTGATGGCGTTTTCATAATCACCTGATCACCCGTTTCCATTTCTTCAACCAGATAGAGCTGGCTGCGGCTACTGGCGAATATCTGTTTCTTAATTAAAAAACCATCAATTTTCATTCCCGATTCCAGCTCTGGCGGAAAGGGTAAACGAGTCAATTTAGTATTAAAATCATTAAGACTTTGTTTAGGCAAGGTTTTTATTTCAACAATCACACAACTAATATTGTCATCACTTTTTGCATCCACAGACAGCGCCACCAATTTTTCGGATTTTTGTTGTGCCGTTAGATCGGATTTTAAAACTTGCAAAATTTCCGGTTCGGAGAGAAAGTCATGTACGCCATCGCTGGTCAGTAAAAAACGATCGTCTTGTTTAAGAGTGACTTTTGAATAGTCAATATGTAAATTACTGTCCATTCCAACTGCGCGCGCCAGAATACTTCGCCCTTTACCAATCATGGCGGTGTGATCTTTAGTGATCTGTTTAAACTTCTCGCCACGTAAATGATAAATTCGACTATCACCGGCATGAAAAATATGTGCAATTTGCGATTTGATTACCATGCCGCTAAAGGTACACAGATAACCTTTCTCTTCATTAGCAAACTCATGGCTTTTACGGTAAAGCTTTAAATTAATGGCGGTTAGAATTTTTTGACCGGCGTGACTAACCGACCAGGTATCCGGGGTTTGAAAATAATCTTCGATAAAATTACCGACAGCGGTTTCGCTAGCTTCTTTACCTGCTTCTGCGCTACTTACTCCATCGGCCAGTGCTGCGGCTATTCCTTTATTTTCTAATTGAAGGGCATTTTCTGGGATAAAGCTGCCAACAAAATCTTCATTTTGTTGTTTTTCGCCTTTGATGGAATATTGTCCGATTTGAACCGCCAGGGAAGCGCTTTGCTGCTCATCGACTGGTGTTGAACTTTGCTCGTTATTATTATCGACACCTTGTTCCGTTATTGTCATTTTAATGCCTCAATATATAATTTTTTATTCATCGATTGAAAAAGGGTACAAAGTTAACCTCCCCTTTTAGACAGGGCGGGATTCTACTTTTATTCTTCTTGCCCCAAATACCCTGTCATTGCGAGCGAAGCGCGGCAATCTCCTAAAGTTTTGCACAATCGTTCAAGCTTCATACAAACCTGTAGGAGATTGCCGCGTCGTTCCTCCTCGCAATGACAGAATTTCCAAGTAAGATCCCGCCCTGCCTTTTAGAAGGGGGATTGAGGGGGATTTGGCGAAGCCTGGCGTTTTCAATAAGCTTCAATTTTCAGTCCTCAATTTTTCAAATCTCCCCTAACCTCTCTTCGCAAAAGGGGGATCAAAAAAGCCTCTAAGAAGAGGCTTTATTATGTTGTTAAATCAATCCAAAGATCAACTATTCAACATCAATCAAATGAACACTACCATCAGGCATCACTTCTGCCATATGGCCCTTCGGTTCTTCAATAAACCAGCAAAAGAAAAAGATAATCGCCGCTGAAGCCGCAATTACGTAGAAGAAAGTGCTGTAATCAACAAAGGATAAAACAGTTAAATAAGTCACCGCTCCCACGTTGCCATAAGCGCCCGCCATACCCGCAATTTGTCCGGTCATACGACGCTTAACTAATGGCACGATAGCAAATACAGCGCCTTCTCCAGCCTGTACAAAGAAAGAGCAACACATAGTGGCAATAACCGCTGCCGGTATCCACCAGGTACTATCAATGTTACCTAAAATAGAATAACCAATCGCCAAACCGCCGATCAAAATCATCAGACTCTTACGACGACCAAACTTATCACTAAACCAGCCGCCAGTGGGGCGCGCGACCAGGTTCATAAAGGCGAAACCGGAAGCTAATAGTCCCGCTTGAACTGCACTTAAACCTTCAAAAGTGTCCAGAAAATATAATGGCAACATGGAAACAACAGCTAACTCAGAACCAAAAGTAACAAAGTAAGCAATATCAAGAATAGCCACTTGCTTAAATTTATATTTTTCCAGATCGGGTACGCCTTTAGCTAAATGTTCTTTATTTACCTTGTAAATCGCATTAGTCTGAAAGATGAATAGTGCTACCAGAGCAATCCACATAATGTACATGGTCTGGGTAGTTAAAAGTGACACCCCTGCTGGTGATAGTTTCCATGCCAGAACAGCAAGAGCAATATACATCGGGATATTCATCAATAAGTAGAAATAGAAATCGCCGCGGCTGGTGACTTCTAACCCACCGGCTTTATTCGGTTTGAAATAAGTGGAGCCTTTGGGCGTATTACGCGCCGCACTGTAGAAAAATAAACCATAAATACCGGCAATTACACCAGTTAAACCTAACGCGTATCGCCAGCCGTCATCGCCGCCAAACATGAGTGCAAGCGTTGGCAAAGTCATTGCGCCAGCGGCTGAACCAAAGTTACCCCAACCACCATAAATGCCTTCTGCAATACCGACGTTTTTAGCCGGAAACCACTCGCCGACCATGCGAATACCGATCACAAAGCCTGCGCCAACAAAGCCCAGTAAGAAACGAAATAATGCCAGTTGCTCGTAACTATCCGCCATCGCAAATCCGACACAGATAAAACTCGATATCACCAATAAACCGCTATAAATAATACGAGGACCGAATTTATCCACCATGATGCCAATCACAATACGCGCTGGAATGGTGAGGGCCACATTCAGGATCAGTAACGCCTTAACCTGCGGCGTAGTTAGATCAAAGGCCTCTTTGATAAAGACCATCAGTGGCGCATGAGAAAACCACACCACAAAGGTTAAGAAAAATGCAAACCAGGTGATATGCAAGGTTTTTATTTTGGGATCCTTAAAATTAAGGATATTGAGACTATCTGTTGACATCATTGTTCCTCTTACAGGTAGAGCATTTTGCGTGAATTATTTTGCTGCCGCTATTCTAGCAGCTCGTTGCAGAAAAACCTGATCCAAATCAATCCTAAACCAGAAAACCCGAAAATACTTTATATTATTCAATCATTTATACCACTAAAGTGATAGTATCTACCACCAAAGCAATAGTGTTTTCTGGATCAAAAGTAGCACTAATTCAAACCTGCCTGAAACCTTCACATTTGTTTATAACAAAGTTAGGGTAGTGTACATCAAAAACAATAAGTGGTAATCAAATGGATTTTCAAAATAAACAAGCCCGCCGCGTTTTATTGATGGCTACTTTGGCTTTTGCGGCCAACTTTTCCGTTTGGACGCTTTATGCCGTGATGGGGATCAGCATACAGGAAAGCCTTGAGCTGAGCGCCACTGAATTTGGCTTTTTGCTGGCAGCACCGATGTTAACCGGCGCCCTGTTGCGTTTTCCAATTGGTTTATTGTGTGAAATCTATTCAAGCCGAAAGCTTTTTATCGGCCAGATGATTCTTATTATACCCGCGATTTTTGCTTTGCGTTGGGTTGAAACTTACACCGGCTATATTTTGATTGGTTTTTTGATCGGTATTTCCGGGGTCTCCTTTACCATTGGTATTCGCTATGTTTCTGCCTGGTTTGAGAGTCGCCAGCAAGGTTATGCGATGGGCGTTTTTGGTGCTGGCAATGCAGGCGCTGCAATTACCCTGGCCCTGGCACCGCAAATCATTAATTATTGGGGCTGGGATGCGATCGGATTATTTTATTCCATCGGCATGTTAATCATGGTGATTTTGTTTGCTCTGATGGCACCGGAAGAAACCCGATATATGCAAAAACGCCGCAACAAAAATTTTGATTTTCACCTTGCACCTTTAAAGGAAATTCAGGTCTGGCGATTTGGTTTATATTATTATTTTGTATTCGGCAGTTTTTTGGCCTTGATATTATGGCTACCGCAATATTATATGAATGCTTATAAACTGGATCTGGAAACCGCGATGTTGTTCACCCTGATATTTGTGACTTCATCGAGTATGGTGCGAGCACTTGGCGGTTGGTTCTCTGATCGTTACGGCGGTCGAGCGGTCAATTGGAGTGTTTTTTGGGTGTGTTTGGTTTGTTTGTTTTTTTTAAGTTATCCGCCCACCACCATGATCATTCATGGGGTCGAAAAAGATGTGAATTTATTTATTGAAATCAACGTCTGGGTATTCACTTTTTTGATTTTTATTATCGGTATCGCGCAAGGATTTGGTCGAGCGAGCGTGTATAAAATTATTCAGGATTATTACCCAGATCATATGGGGAGTGTTGGCGGAACAGTTGCGACCATCGGAGCATTAGGCGGCGTTACTTTACCGGTGATGTTTGGTATAGCCGTCGACCTGGTTGGCATTCATACCGCTTGTTTTATGCTGTTATATGGGATATTAGCGCTTTGTATGGCGGTGATGTATTTCTCGATAAAAGCTGAACAACATAAAAAATTAGTTAGAGAAGCTATCGCTAATAATTTTCTTGATCAATAAACTCATTTAGAGCTATTTTGTAGGGGCGCTTTGCAAGCGCCCCTCTGTCAGCAACAACCAAGCCCTGATATAAAAACTTCTGAAGCAACATTGATATTTCTACTCCTTGGCTTCGATCAATCCCTCACCATCGACGGGCGCATGCAATGCGCCCCTACAAACACGGATTAATGCGAAACATTATGCTCTACAGCCCATACAGCCGCTTCAACCCGTGTTTTCAGCTCAAGCTTTCGCAACATGTTTTTTACATGAACTTTAACCGTGCCTTCGGTAATACCCAATTTTTTAGCGATCATTTTATTGCTATTACCACCGGCAATCGAACGAAGTATTTCGAACTCTCTTTGAGTCAATTTTTCAATCGGATTAACTTTACTGACTGATTGAAGCGAACGAGCAACCACTTGAGCGAGCGCTTCACTTAAAACTAACTCTCCGAGCAAAGCTTTATTTATTTTACCGATCAATTCTTCCGGTTCAGAATCTTTTAACAAATACCCATCGGCACCAAATTTAAGTGCTTGAACCACATCTGTTTGATTATCTGAAACCGAAAAAATAATCACTTTTGCGCTTACTTCAGCGCGCTTAAGTGCGATCAATGTATCGATCCCGCTAAGGCCTTTCATATTGAGATCCAGCAAGATTAAATCCGGCTCATGTTTAACTGTTAAGCTGATCGCCTCTTCTCCCGAATTGGCTTCGGCAACCACCTCCAGATTATCCTCCAGAGAAATCAACTGTGCTACACCTTTACGCAGCATAGGGTGATCATCAACTAAAATTATT
>JAUUYO010000045.1 GCA_030590405.1 Kangiellaceae bacterium | reverse complement strand
GTAAAAACACAAGATCCATTTGAATTAGTAACCCAAAACGAAACTCCCAGATATGTATGGATTGAATACGAGGGTAGCACAGATCATATTCGAATATATTTGAGTAGCAATGACTTAAAGCCAGCAGTGCCTCTTATTGATGATTTTGTTGATTTGGCATCACAAACTGGAGAGCAAGCCTTTGTAGGTTTTGCTGCCACTACAGGAGCACCATCTGTACATACAGCGACTCACAGAATCTTGGATTGGGAGTTTACTTACACAAATTTAATTGATGTAACAATCGACATTAAGCCTGGCAGTACCAATAACTTCATAAATATTAGCACCTCAAAATCGTTTCCTGTGGCAATTTTAAGTTCAGCCGAATTTGATGCGACTCAAGTTATTCCATCTAGTATTAGTCTTGCAGGTGCTAGTGTTAAACTTATGGGTAAAGGTAGCCATAAAATGTGTAATGAACAAGATGTCAACGGAGATCTTTTGATTGATCTGGTATGTAGTATTATTGCTGACGAAATGATTGTTGAGGCTGGTGAGTCTATGGCTGTACTTGAAGCAGAAACATTTAATGGTGATCAAATACGTGGTTCAGATATAGTTCGTATTATTCTCTAATTAAGCCAATTGACATAATTCATAGTACTACTCTATCAAGCTCTTCTGGGGGAAGAGCTGTTATTCGAGTTATGGGCCTCCAATGGTTAATTTCATTTCTTACATTGTTACTATTAACATTTAAAATAAGAATTGCTTGAACCAAACAAGCAAAGTAGATTTCGAGGAATTATATGCCTTATACCCCTTTTTATGAAAGATTTCCAAATATTGCCGAAAAGGAAACGAGATCATTAACAATATATGGTGACCATGAATTACCCGATGATAAATATATATTTATGGAAGCTTATTGTAATGATCAAAACTGTGATTGTCGTCGTGTGTTTTTTAATGTCCTTTCAGAAAAAACAGAGCAGTTATTAGCTGTTATAACATATGGCTGGGATAAACGACAATACTACATTGATTGGATGGGGGAGGACGATCCTAGGGTAATAGACACTTTAGTTGGCCTCAGTTTGAATTTAGCAAGTCCACAATCCGAGTTCGCGCAAGCACTGTTAAGAAAAATAGACATGGTTTTAAAAAACGATATCAGTTATGTTAAAAGATTAAAAGAACACTACAAAATATTTAGAGCGGAAATTGACAAGCAGAACAAAAAATCACCGTATATTTCTAAATTCACAGTTGGTAGAAATGATCCATGCCCTTGTGGGACAGGAAAAAAATTCAAGAAATGTTGTCTTAATTAAGTCTTCCCGTGTGTTTCGTAAAGCATAGCCAGTAGCGTATAATGAGCTTAAGTATTAACAAAAACAGCCTAAAACGTTGCACTCAGACCTAAGCCGATGGAGTGCTCCGAAATGACACTGAATAGCTTTTTTAGCGTCGCTGCGTCACGCTCTCGGAGCGGGCACTTATCTAAGGGATTAAAGGCACTATGGAAAAAACTGCAACTTACATCAGTTTTATTTTAATCATTTTAGGTGCTAGTTATATTGGTAACATCATAGCGCCTGCTATCGACGTTTTTGATGGCTCTTCAAATCATTTTGAAATTTTGTATTTGGATCTGACTAGCTTTTTAGTTCAAGGAGGCCTAGTTGGATTTTTCTTAATGGCTGTAAATATTCTACCCAAAGTATCTAAGTTTTCACTATGTAACCTTTTATTTGTGTTTGCCTTAGTTTGGTTGAGTCTTGAAAGTATTCGTGTCGGCTTCTTTGATATGGGTTTGATGGTCTTTAAAATTGTACCCTTCATATTGGGAGCAACAGCTAGTATGTTTTTTTTCGAATACGCTGGATACTTAATCAGGTTATGCAGGCGACGCGTTAGACGCGACACCTGGCAGCAACGTTAAAGCACTCCAATATTTGAGAGCCGGTTTACAAAAAGGTCAAGCTTCAAGATTGAGCGTCTTGGTGCGGGTAGCCGTTGTAAGTTCAGCGTTTACATATGAGGAGTCACTTTTTAATGAATGCGATATTTATAGTCCAATAGGTTCTGACTATAAATCTTGATACATCAACTTTAAACCTTTCGCCAAACCAACAGGGAATGTTGAATAATGGTCTGTTCCATCAACTATCTCGTCATTTATATGTATTCCTTGGTAGTTTCGTGAACGCAAGCGTTTTAAGAATCTTACATGACCATAGACCATATTATTATGCATTCCATTTTCTGGTGTTTCTAAAGCACCGGTAGCTATAAATACACTTGCCTTTAATGAGATATGATTTTTGAAATATTCTTCTTCCAAGTCAAAAATTAAGTCATTTTTAAACCAAAGCGAAGGGCTGGTTAAAATGTAGCCAGAAAATAGCTCTGGCTTTGTCAATAACACCCATGCTCCAAATGAGCCGCCTAGTGAGTGACCAGAAAGTATCCGTTGATTAACGTTAATACGATAATTCTTCTCTACAAAAGCAAATATTTCATCTTCAATAAACTCTAAATATTTAGGTGCACCACCCGTTGTATAGTTTTTCCAGCTTTCATCAATTTCAGGAGTAAGATCACGCACACGACTAAATTGACTACTCTCTCCATGTGCGAATGAAATCCCAACAACTATTGCTCTATCCATATTGGTGAAGTGAGTAACACCTGCTGCAACTTTAAAGGTATGAGGGCCATCGTTTAAATATAGGACTGGATATTTTTTTGATTCATTATTTTTATCAAAATAATCATGAGGAACTTTAATATAAATGTCGTACTTACGCCCCAATATTTTTGAGTCAATGGTGTAAATTTCAGAATTTTTGATCTCAAAACTCTGATTGTCAGAAGTTATAGCCGCCCCCTTTACATGAAAAGAAGAAACTATAAATACTATTAAGAAGATGATTTTATTCATTCAACACCTATTTAGCTACACCTAATACTGCAAAAAACGTGACGCATACGGGAACAGGTTTGCTTGCCTTGTTATATCAACTCTGAACTGATGCAGCTAAATTCAACTTCAGCTCTTTCGTTAATAACTTAAAAACATCTTCTGGATTATCAACATGAACAAACAGCGCTTCAACTTCATAGCGCTTGATGGTGCCTCTTTTTATCATGTCTTCTAAACGATTATATAAACTCTGCCAATGCATTTTCTTGTCGCCAACAATATACATAGGCACTGGTTTTAATTGGCCACTTTTCATTTGCTCAATGGTTTGAAATATTTCCCATTCGGTGCCTGTTCCGCCTGGCGCAAAAACCATTGCAGCAGAATGATTGATCATCAGGCTTTCTCTAATGGCTACACTGGTAAAGATTAGTCCGTCAGTCACAATGGTTTTTGATTTATTTTTAGATGGTCGATATTTCCAAAAAGCCATGCTCGCATCGCCATTTTTCGCTTTTCTTGATGGACCATAATAAGTGGTATAGCCAATACTTGGACCGCCAGCATTAATCGCTCCGCGACTCCCTGCTTCCATAATACCCGGGCCAGCACCCGTTAGAATTGGATATTCTGCTGAATGATTTTCCGTCCATTTAAAAGCCAAATTATAAATTTGTTGGTAAAGCTGGTCGTTTGCCTGATTAACTTGCACATCACCTTGAGTATTTTTTTTATGAATTCTTGAACTTCCGAAAATTGTTACAAAACCTTGTGGGTATTTTTCAGTTTTAAACGATTCGGCACAAAATAAATCGCGGTGAAAATCCTCAACCGACAAATTATTTTCTATTCCTTTGTAAACTCCGGTATAGCTTGCATTTTTAATACTGCTTAGGCACTCGATTTTATTTTCTTGCGCGTAGCTTGTGTTTTGTAGCATTGAGACAAAAATCAAAGTACAGATGATGGTTAGTTTTTTCATTTTATTGTCTTCCTTAAAGTCCTGGAATTTCTACCGACTCCAAGTGAGGAGCCATTGGTCAAAAATAGTTTTTTCTAGTGAGTTCCTAAAAACAAATATTTAGAAACAAAAATCGCTGCCATGATCATTACCGGTATATCTGCACGACTGGCTTTTCCTGTTGTGATTTTTAATAGTCCATAGGTAATAATGCCAAATCCAATACCATCGGTGATTGAAAAAGACAGCGGCATAACGATAACGGTGACTACCGCAGGAACATATTCGGTCATATCTTCCCAGTCAATATGAATGATATTTTTGATCATCATGGTGGCAACAAACAGTAATACAGGAAAAGTGGCATAACTTGGAATTGAGCCAACCAGCGGCGCTAAAAATAAACTGGCTAAAAATAATAGTGCAACGACTACCGCTGTTAGCCCTGTGCGTCCTCCGGCATTGACGCCAGCAGTACTTTCGATATAACTGGTTGTAGGCGATGTACCGAGAACAGCGCCAGCAGCCATAGTGGTGCTATCGGCAAGCAAGACTTTTCCTAACCTTGGAAGGTTACCTTGCTTATCGAGTAAGTTAGCGGAAGTCGCTACGGTGACTAACGTACCAGCGGTATCAAACATATGCACAAATAGAAATGCCATAACAATGCCAATCATACCAACATCAAGTGCGCCGACGATGTCGAGTTGATTGAAGGTTGGCATCAAGCTTGGCGGCATAGAAACGATACCTGAATAGTTGGAAAGTCCAAATGCTGCGCCAACTAAAGTGGTGGTTATGATACCGATAATGATTGCCCCAGGAATTTTCCTGGCCTCTAAAGTGACGATAAGAAGAAAGCAAAAAATGGATAATAAGACGGTCGGTTTTGTAATATCGCCCAAGGACACCAGTGTTGCAGGATGATCAACAACAACCGCCATATTCTGTAGGGCAATAATGGCTAAGAATAGTCCGATACCCACAGCAATCGCCATTTTTTGTGATTTAGGGATGGCATTGATAACCCATTCTCGGATCGGTAACACGCTTAAAATTAAAAATAAAATACCTGCTAAAAATACCGCGCCTAATGCGACTTGCCAACTATACCCTTGACCAAGCACCACGGTATAAGTAAAAAATGCATTGACTCCCATACCTGGGGCCAGTGCTATCGGATAGTTTGAATAGATCCCCATTGCAAAAGTCGCGAGTGCAGCCGCTAAACAAGTCGCTACAAAAGCGGCATCGCGGTCAATACCGGCTTGAGATAAAATGTCAGGGTTCACAAAAATAATATAAGCCATGGTTAAGAATGTGGTAAAACCTGCAATTATTTCTGTACGAATGGTCGTTTTGTGTTCGCTTAGTTTAAAAAAAGATTCAAGCATTTTGTTTTCTCTTTATTATTGTGTTATTAAATTATTTTTTATGATTTATGATTTATTGTGGAGTTCGTCCAAGATCGGAGAGCGGCTATTCCATGTAAGTACTAATAATGCTGTGCCGATAAATGCCGATGCCAGATAAAAATAGATGACATAATCCCACCCCCATCTTTCGGCAATCAACCCAGTACCATAGTTCGCAAAAAATGCGCCGATGTAACCGAATAGCCCGGTGAGTCCGACCGCCGTCGCAGCCGCTTTTTTTGTCGCAAAATCCGCGGCGGCAACCGCGACCAGTAACATGGGACCATGTACGAAAAAGCCAACTGCGAATAATGTGACCGACATTAAGTAAGCATTATTTGAAGGGACATACAAAATAGCCAACACCGACAAAACTAACAGAAACATAAAGATCACCGAAACTCTTCCTCGCCGCCCCTGAAAAACCGTATCAGAAAGCCAGCCAGCAGCAATCGCGCCAACAATGCCAGCGATCTCAAAGGTCGATGTTGTTAAAGCCGATTCCATGATCGATAACCCTCGACTTTCCTTTAAAAAGCTTGGGGCCCAATCCAGTATTCCAATCCTGACAATGTAGATAAATAAATTAACCAGACTGACCAGCCATATCATTTTATTGGTTAACACATGGCGAGTTAAAAGCTCGACCGCAGTTTCTTTTCTGTGTTCTTCTTCAATTATTTCATCAAGATGTTGACTTCGCTCATGATGCAGTGTGGCTTGGTGGTAAACTTCAATGGCCGGTAAACCGACATCTTCCGGTTTGTCTCGCAGTCGATTGAATAAAAATAATCCAAAAATAATGGCAAAGCTTGCTGGTGCAAAAAACACCGCTCGCCAGGTTTCAAAATAAACAATCAGGTAACCACCAACGGATAAAATAAATGCCGCACCGATATGATGAGACATATTCCATATACCCCATTGTTTTCCGATTTCGGCCGCGCTAAACCATTGGGTGATTAAGCGACTACAAGGGGGTTGCCCCATGCCTTGAAATATATTATTGATAATCCAGAAGAGTGCGAAGAAACTGGTGACCGACATGCCTAAAAAAGCACTACTGCTTTCGCTGGTAAAACCTAACAGAAAACTAACGCAAGCCGAGAGGATTAAACCTGCGCTCATGATGTATCTTGCGCTAAAGTTATCAACCAGTAGGCCACTAACAAATTTTGAAATGCCATAGGCGATCGAGGCGAAAGCCAGCGCTGCGCCAAACTCTTCTTTACCAATACCAAACTCTTCTCTGATGTAGGGATTGGCTACGGATAAATTTTTTCGAATAAAATAAAATACCGCATAACCTGCCAACATCGAATACATGATCCGGTTACGCCAATAGGGGTATCGATCTGCTTCGTTAACAGAAATGCTATTATTAGAAACACTATTATCAGAAGCACTATTAGTAGAAACATCATCTGAGTTAGCGTTAATCGCCGTTTTTATTTCGCTCAAAGCTGAGTCCTTTTTTTATTTTTATTCAGTTTGCTCATTCTTGCTCGTTGAGGAAGGTATCGATTGATTGTAAATGCTTTTGTTTTTCATCATCGCTTAAAAAAGAACCAACAAAACTGTTTTTGATTAAAGTGATAATATCTTTGCTGGTTAAATTAAGAGCTTGTTGAATAGCAAAATAATTGTCATTGAGATAGCCACCAAAATAGGAGGGATCGTCTGAATTGACAGTGACTAACAAACCTTGCTTTAACATCGAAGGAATAGGGTGTTTGGTTAAATCATCAACAACGCATAGTTTTAAGTTAGAAAGTGGGCAGACCGTGAGGGCTATTTGTTCTTTTCTTAGTCTTTCGATGAGTTTTGCTGATTCCATCGCTCGATTACCATGATCGAGCCTGTCGATATTTAAAATCGATAAAGCTTCTTCCACATAGGCTGGTGGACCTTCTTCGCCAGCATGAGCGACTAATTTAAGCCCCATTTTTTTGGCTTCGGCAAAAACATTTTTAAATTTAGCTGGGGGATTACCTACTTCCGAGGAGTCTAAACCAACACCGTCTATCAAATCGAGGTGAGCTTTCGCCTGGTTAAGGGTATCAAAAGCATCTTCTTCACTGAGGTGGCGGAGAAAACACATAATGGTTTTATAGCTGATCCCCCATTGACTCAGTCCATCTTTTAACGCTCTGTTAATGCCTGAAAGCGCGGTAGAAAAGGACACGCCTCTTTCGGTATGACCTTGTGGGTCAAAAAAAATTTCAACGTGTCTGACATTTTGTTGTTGGCATTTTTCGAGATAGGCCATGGTCAGGTCATAAAAGTCTTGCTCTTCAATTAATACACTCATACCGGCATAATAAATATCCAGAAAATCTTGTAGCTTTGTGAAGTTATAAGCTTGCTTGATCTCTTCGATATTGGCGTAAGGCAGCTTCAGTTGATTTCTTTTGGCGAGTTTGAACATTAATTCAGGCTCTAAAGACCCTTCAATGTGTAAATGCAATTCGGCTTTTGGTAATTTTTCAATGAGAGTGTTTATTTTTGACATGATTATTTTTTATTTTACCCACAAATGCTGGCTATCTTAGCCCACCATTTATTGCTTGATACGGTGATCCTGACAGAATGGTCAACATATTGCTGCATTGTGGTGAAAAAAGCACTGTTTTTTTTATAATATCGAGAAATCGCACTACAGCCCTGCTACAGGGCCACGATTTTGAATCAGGAAGGCTGATTTAACCGAGTAATAAGAATGGCTATTTCTAACGCCTGTTCGGCATTTAATCGGGGATCAACCAGGCTCTTATAGGCTTTTTGTAAATCCAGCTCGGTTAATCCTCGTGCGCCACCAACACACTCAGTGACGTTCTCGCCGGTCAATTCAAAATGTACCCCGCCGAGGTGGCTGCCAAGGTTTTGATGAATTTGAAAGGCTTTGGTCAATTCATTGATAATTGCGTCAAACCGGCGGGTTTTTCTTCCATGGCTGGTGATTGAGGTATTGCCGTGCATCGGGTCGCAGCACCAAAGTGGTGTTCTTCCTTCTTTTTGTATTAAGCAAATCATGGCGGGTAATAGTTGCTGTATTTTCTGCTCACCAAAACGGGTGATAAGTGTGAGTCGCCCGGGGCAATTATTTGGGTCCAAAATATTAACTAAATCCAATAATTGCTCAGCCGACATGCTCGGGCCGATTTTTATTGCGACCGGATTTTCGATACCGCGCATATATTCGACATGGGCCGAGTCAAGTTGGCTGGTTCGCATGCCAATCCATGGCATATGAGTGGACAAGTTATACCAGCGACCGCGATCGCATTGTCTGGTTAACGCCTGTTCGTAGTGTAAATGCAACGCTTCGTGGCAAGTATAAATCTTATCTTTGGCACTCGCAGTATTGGTTTGTAAGGTTAAATTCTCGATCACCGATTGAGAGTATTTGAGCTTATCCAAAATCTCATGATATTCACGGGCTCGGCTAGAATGTGCGACAAAATCAAGATCCCAGTTATCCACATTGGATAAATCACCAAAATGGTTATCTAATAAGGTTCGTAAATAATTTAGAGTTAAGGAGGCGAAGGAATAGCCCTTTAATAGCCTTTTGGGATCTGGCTGGCGTTGCTCAGGAGTAAACTCAACACCATTAATTAAATCACCTCGATAGCAAGGCAGGCTTAAACCGTTAATCGTCTCTGTTTCGGCAGAGCGGGGCTTGGCGTATTGGCCTGCCATTCGGCCAATTTTCACCACTGGTTTATTTAATCCGTAAACCAGAATTAGCGACATTTGTAATAATATTTTTAGCTTATCGGTGATCACTTCAGCGTTACAATCGGAAAATAATTCAGCGCAATCGCCCCCTTGCAATACAAAACTGTCACCTTTGGCGGCGCTGGCTATTTTGGTTTTTAATTCTTCGATTTCCTGAACACTGACTAACGGAGGTAATTGACTCAGTTCCTGAATAGTTTTATCAAGTAGCTTAAGATCAGCATAATGAGCCTGTTGGCTTAGTCGGCAAGTTTGCCACGATTCAGGAAACCATGTCTTTGAGTGGCATGAGTCTGATTGATATGCCTCAGGTTGAGCCGAGTTAGATAGAGGAGGCCCGGATTGAGGCGGTTTAGATTGTGATAGTCTGGGGTGAGATGATTTCATTGAGTATTTGTCTATTCAGGATCTATCTGGATTATAGTAATATGCCTGATAAAGATCGAGTCATTGGCTCAGTTATATTGTTCGAATGTAACTATTTTAATGAATAATTGTAATAATCCTTGGATAAACTCCTAGAATGGCACCCTGTGAGTTTGAAAATAACGTGAGAATAAACACCCGAATGGCAAAAACAAAAATTCAATATGTGTGTAATCAATGCGGTGCTGTTTCGTCCAAGTGGGGGGGGCAATGTGGTGATTGCGGGCAGTGGAATTGTCTGGTTGAACAGGTTGAAGTCAACAAAACGCCGACCACAGGTCGTTTTGCTGGTTACGCAGGCACTGAGATCAAGTTGCAAAAATTAAGTGAAGTCAAACATTCCGATACCGCAAGAATAGCCACCAGTTTAAGCGAGCTTGACAGAGTGTTAGGCGGTGGGTTAGTGCCCGGCTCAGTGGTGTTACTCGGTGGTGATCCAGGGATTGGCAAGTCGACCATATTGCTTCAGTCCATGTGCCGTTTAAGTGAGAGTCTTAATGCGATTTATGTGACCGGTGAAGAATCGGCGCAACAAATTTCGATGCGCGCCAAACGACTTGGATTAAATGGTGAGCAATTGAGTTTATTGACTGAAACTAAAGTCGAGACGATTATCGCTACTGCGCAAACAAATCAGCCGCAAGTCATGGTGATTGATTCCATCCAGACGATTTATACTGAATATTTACAGTCGGCCCCTGGCGGCGTAGCTCAGGTTAGAGAGAGTACCGCCCAGCTGGTCAGATTTGCTAAACAAAAAGGTATTGCGCTGTTTGTGGTTGGTCATGTGACCAAAGACGGCTCACTCGCCGGACCAAGAGTATTAGAGCATATGGTGGATGCAGTGCTTTATTTTGAAGGCGAAAGAGATGGGCGTTATCGTATTTTAAGAGCTGTTAAAAATCGTTTCGGTGCGGTTAACGAATTGGGCGTTTTTGCGATGACGGAAGAAGGACTCAAGGAAGTACAAAACCCATCGGCTATTTTCTTATCTCGATATCAACAAGCCTCCGCAGGTAGCGTGGTCACGGTCACCTGGGAAGGTTCAAGGCCGCTATTAGTCGAAGTGCAAGCGTTAGTCGATGAAGCACACGGTAGCCATCCCAAACGAGTCGCTGTTGGGCTAGATCAAAATCGATTGTCGATGTTGCTGGCGGTCTTATCCCGCCACGGCGGGGTTTTTTGTCACGATCAGGATATTTTTTTAAACGTGGTGGGCGGGGTTAAAGTGATGGAAACCAGTGCCGATCTGTCACAACTTCTGGCAATTGTTTCGAGCCTTAAGAATCAAGTGTTACCGCAAGATCTGATCGTGTTTGGTGAAATCGGTTTAGCTGGAGAAATAAGACCTGTGCCCAACGGTCAAGAGCGGATTAAAGAAGCAGTAAAACACGGGTTTGGCAAAGCGATTGTACCTAAAGGCAATGCGCCAAAAGGTAATATTGAGGGGATGGAGATCAAGACAGTGAGTAATTTGCAGGAAGCTTTGCAAGTGTTGTCAGAGATTTAATTTTTTTAAAAACTGGAGCAGAATCTGAAATCAAGCATTTTCAGAACAAAGAGCTGCCAGGTCGCGTTCTAAAATAGCTGAGTCACCGGAATTTAGTTCGACGATTTTTCGCAGATGAGTGATGCTGTCTAAATCAATATTTTCACAAATAAACCCCAGACTATCAGGGTGTTGATGCATCAGTTTAAGTGACATTTTAACGTGATTTTGTTGGTCTGAAAGCGGTATATCCAGTTGGTAAATGGAATCGACTTTAGAGCGAATAACGCCATGTGGGCGTAGTAACACGCCATGGATCGACAAATCGATAACTTGACAGGCAAAGGATTGCTCATCTTTTGACAGGGTTGCGGTGGTATCAAAATGAACCCGTTTGTAGTGGCGTCTTTCATTGTTCATGCGTTTTTTACCTCACATCATCGATCTGAACTAACTTTAGCACAAATGAGGGCATTTGCTAGTGTGCCGGGGCGGATTTTGCAGGATAATAGACATTAATGAGTACAGCCAGGAGAAATAAGCAATGACCATTCAGTGGTATCCGGGGCATATGTACAAAGCCCAAAAAGAAATAAAGGAAGCCTTGCCAAAAGTGGACCTGGTCATCGAAGTGGTCGATGCGCGTATCCCTTACAGCAGCACTAACCCCATGGTGGCCGAACTTCTAAGTAACAGCGAGCATCCCAAACCGGTTATTAGAGTGCTAAACAAAAGCGATTTAGCCGATCCTGAAGTCACCGAACTATGGTGTAAGATGTTCGATAGTCAACATGGCACCAAGTCTCTTCCAATTAGTAGCAAGCAGCCGGAACAAGTGAAAAAAATTAGCCGGTTATGTCACAAGATCTTCCCTGATTATCTAGACAAAGATAAACCTGTTAAAGCGATGATTATGGGTATTCCTAATGTTGGCAAATCAACGATCATTAATATCCTCTCGGGTCGAACCATTGCCAAAGTGGGCAATGAGCCAGCAGTCACCAAAAGACAGCAAAGGATTGATTTAGACAATGGTATTATTTTATTCGATACTCCGGGTTTTTTATGGCCAAAAATAGAAAACACCAATAGTAGTTATCGATTGGCGATAACAGGCGCGATAAAAGATACCGTACTTGAATATGACGATATTGCCTATTACGCGGCAGAATATTTTTTGGAGTATTATCCTGAACGATTAAAAAAGAATTTTCAGCTAGAGGACTCTCAAATAAAAAGTGGACTATCGGATATTACCCAACTGTTGGAAGTTATCGGTCGCAAAAGAGGTTGCCTGCAAGCGGGCGGGCGAATAGACTTAGATCGAATTTGCAAAATTTTAATTAACGAATTTAGAAATTTCACCATGGGAGCAATAAGTCTGGAGTTGCCGGAAATGGTCGAAAAAGAGCTGGTCGAAGTTGAGGCCAGACTGTTGGCCAAAGAAGAAAAAGAAGCTAACCGAAAAAAGAAAAAAAAGAAACGGCGTCGGTGAAGAATGTTAAAAATATAGTGTCATTGCGAGCGCAGCGCGGCAATCTCCAAAAGTTATAGAAATTCGTCGGTTGTAGTATATATTCTATGGAGATTGCCGCGTCGTCCCTCCTCGCAATGACGATAGAACTCTTAGCTTTATAAACTCATTAAGATTAAAAATATGTTTGATCCAGATAACCTCAAAATGATTGCCAATATGAAAATGCCCTTTGGAAAATATCAAGGCCGCAATCTGATCGAATTGCCAGAGCCTTATTTAGTCTGGTTTGCCAGACAGGGATTTCCGCAAGGCAAACTCGGTGAGTTAATGCAATTAACTTATGAAATTAAAGTGAATGGGTTAGAGAAATTAATCTATCCATTACAAGGTGAATGAACAATGCGAAAAAAAAGCGGTCAACCTGAAATTACACTGACTGGCGTTAGAATATACCCGGTCAAATCATTAGCTGGTATTCGGCTGGAACAAGCTAACGTGCAACCACAAGGATTACAAGATGATCGACTTTTTATGTTGGTCGATGAAAATGGCCTGTTGATCACCCAAAGAAAATATCCCCAATTAGCATTACTAAAAACTCAAATGATTGATCAAGGGATCCGCATCGACACCTCAAATTTTTCACCATTAATCATTGCAGAAAAAGATTTTTTGAATGAAACTGCACTGGTTAAAATATGGCAGGATGAATGCGTGGGAATTGTCGCCAGCGAGCAAGTGAATCAATGGTTTAGTCAATATCTGGACTCTTCCGTTCGACTGATCAAATATAACCAAAAAGCTCCGAGAGCAATCGATCCCAATTATTCTAGTCCAAATGACATTGTCAGTTTTGCCGATGGTTTTCCACTGCTGGTGATTTCCGATGCGTCTTTACAGGATTTAAATTCAAAATTGGAAACGCCTGTGACTATGACTAATTTTCGACCGAATATTATTGTCGATGGTTGTGAAGCTTTTGCCGAAGATGATTGGAAACAAATTCGCATTGGGGAAGTTGTTTTTGATGCAGTGAAACGTTGCAGTCGATGCGTATTTACCACGGTTAACCCTGAAACCGGTGTAAAAAGTAATAACGGTCAGCCGCTCAAGACTTTGAGCCAATATAGGAAAGCGGATGGAGGTGTATTGTTTGGTATGAACCTGATCCCCAGGTCAAAAGGTATTATTCGAGTCAATGATAAGTTAGAAATTATTTAACTATTCGGGGGCAGTGCCCTACCGGGAGCTGTGAGTGGGTGACTACTATCTGGCTGTTTGTTATTACTCTTCCCGTTTTAAGGGGCTTTATGGCTGAATCTGAAAACACTCGTATTGGAGTCCGTTCGATAAAAAACAGTTGAAAACTCTATTCGATCCTATATATTATTTGATCTCTGGTAAAAGTACCATTTTTTGCTTCAATAAAGTGAAGCGTTAATCCTCAAACAGGAACAACAATGAAAACACTAATAAAAACAATATTGACATTTATGCTATTGACTAGTTTTGCAACAAGTATGAATTTATTGGCACATGGCTCACGATTGGCGATTAAAAACGTCCGAATTCTTCACGCAAATCTGATGACTGGCGGTCAGCCTGAAAAATCTGATTTCGAAAAACTGAATCGCAAAGGAGTTAAAACAGTGATTAATTTGCGCCCTAAAGGTGAATTTAACGATTATGATGAAGCCGCAGAAGCCAAAAAAAAAGGGCTGAAATATCATTTACTGGAAATCTCTGGAGACAAAGATATAACAAAAGAAAATGCGATTAAACTTGATAAGCTACTTGGTAAGGAAAGAACATTGGTACATTGTGCTAGTGGTAATCGGGTTGGTGCTTTATTAGCCTTGAGAGAATATTATGTAAAAGGTAAGTCCGCTAAAGCATCAATAGCTGTTGGTAAAAGTGCCGGAATGGCTGATTTAAGCGATAAAGTAGAGCAGCTGCTTAAACAAGCTAGCTCAGATAAAGCTAAGGATAAATAGGTTTTATGCAAAATCAATTAAGAAATACAGATCAATACGGGGCAGGCTCATTTAGTAATTAAAAAGCTAATAATAAGTAGTCAAAAAATCATCATGAGATTGAAAAATACGATAATCAACCAAGCCAGGTCGAGCATCTCAAAAACGACGAATGGATATGAATTTTATAATAATGGGTGTATCTGTAAACTAGTTTGTTAAATGTTTGATTATCGTGTCGAGCATTAAATCCAGTTTTAGCGGTTTTCCTATATGCGCGTTCATGCCTACCTCTATAATTTTTTCAATATCTTGAGGTAGAACATTCGCAGACATTGCAATGATTGGTAAGTCATTGTATTTTGGGTTGCTCCTTATTTTGCGAGTGGCTGTATAGCCATCCATAATGGGCATTTGTATATCCATCAAAATGGCATCAAAATCGATACTATCCAGTTTTTCAATTGCTATTTTACCATTGTGTGCTAGTTCAACCTTGACGCCGAGTTTAGATAATATTTTTTGTGCAATCATTAAATTTATTTCATTGTCATCGACAATCAATATTTTCTTATCCTTTAAATATTGATGTTTTTTATCTGCTTCAGAGGGAATGGCAATATTTCCTGCCTTTTTTATTGAGCGCTTATTGGTGTAATTTAATCTGACAGTAAAATTAAATACACTGCCTTCACCTAAGGTGCTATTTACCCAGATTTCGCCTCCCATCGCATTGCAAAGCCTTTTTGATATAGCCAAACCAAGTCCTGTTCCACCGAATTTACGCGTAATAGACGAGTCAGCCTGGCCATAGGTTTCAAAAATATGCTTTTGCTGTTCCTCAGTCATCCCAATACCTGAATCAGACACCGAAAATTGTAAGGTAATTTTGTTGGCTGATTTATCGGTTGCTTTAACGCTTAGTCGAATATCCCCTACTTTAGTAAACTTTACTGCATTGTTGGTGAGGTTCAGTAAAATTTGGCCTAGTCTAACTGAGTCACCTAGAAGTACTTTGGGAATAGACTGAGATACAGTATGTGATAAACGAATATTATCGGAATCTAAGCCGAAGGATACTTGAGAACAAATATTTTCAACAACCGTTGCAATGGAAAATTCAGCAGATTCAAGGTTTATTTGTCCAGCCTCTACCTTAGTTAGATCAAGGATATCATCGATAAGCACCAACAAAGAGGAGGCTGAATGATTGAGTATATTGATATAGTTGTCAGCAGTTCTCGGCCTACCTGTAAACGCCGCAGTACGTACCTTGCAGACGCTCTCAAAATATAAAG
>JAUUYO010000080.1 GCA_030590405.1 Kangiellaceae bacterium | reverse complement strand
TATCCCCCATGAATCGCATATTTATTTTGCTGGCAATTCTACTTGCCATGATATTTTCTGAAATAACCATCGCCAAAATATACAAATGGACTGACGATAAAGGCAAAGTGCATTTTACTGATGCACCCCCTAATAAAGAGAATGCAGAAGAGTTGAACGAACAGGAATTAGCCAGGCGGATTGTCAGTTACAAGCAAGTTGAAGTAAAATTTGTGCCCATTGATTTTGGTCTTAATCGGCAAACAAACAGATTAGTTATGTATTCCACCACCCGATGTTCCTATTGTGCCAAGGCGCGAAAATACTTTGCTGAAAAAAATATTGCTTATATTGAAAAAAATATCGATCACTCTGACGGTTATCATCGAGAATTTAAGCAACTTGGCGGCAAGGGAGTTCCCTTAATATTGGCTGGAAAATATCAAATGTCGGGATTTAGTCAGACGCGATTTGATAAAGTATATGCCACATCAGGGCTTTAACCCGCTTTATAATCCAGAGCTGAGGAGAGCATTTTAGCGGTCACATCCACAATCGGGATCACTTTGTCATATTGCATTCGGGTGGGACCGACCACCGCCAACACACCGACAGATTTGCCTTGCTGTTTATAAGGCGCAGTCACAATACTACAGCCACTGAGGCCTTTACTACCGGATTCTTCACCAATAAAAATTTTCACGCCTTTGGCCGCCAGTGAACGATCCAGCAAGCCCATTATCTGTTGCTTTTGCTTAAACGCGCCGAAGATCTGCTCGATGTTATCGAGCTGTCCATGCGATGCCATCGAAACTAGATTGGTTTGTCCTGACAAGTGGAAAGAATCCGCCGATTGTGCCGCTAAGCTTTGTGATTGTTCAAAACCTTTTTCGGCAAAATCAATCGCCCTTTGCAGTAATAAGTCTAATTCTTGTTTTTCTTTTAACATCTGACCAAAAAGTTCCTGCCTGGCACTGTTGACATCTTTTCCGACCAACTGCTGGTTTAAGTAGTTTGCCATTTGAGCCAGTTCATCCCGTTGGTAATCTCGATCCACGGGGATCACCCGGTTTTGAATTTCATCATTTTCCAGCACCAGTACGACCAAAAGACGTTTGTCTGACAAAGGTACAAAGTCGATATGCTGCAAACAATTAATCGGGGTGCTGGGTATCTGCACCAGACTGGCCATTTTAGTCATATTAGACAGTAAGCTCGACGCATTGCCTAATAATGCACTAGTCTCCTGCCGGGGGTCGAGGTTTTGCTTAACGTGAGCAATCACATCTGAGCGCAGGGATCGCACTTTAATAATTTGATCAACAAATATTCTTAATCCCTGAGTGGTTGGAATTCGGCCAGCGGATGTATGCGGCGAGAGCACTAGCCCCTGTCGTTCGAGATCCGCCATCACATTGCGCACCGTTGCAGGGCTGACAGAAAGGTGCGACGATTTTAATAAAGCCTTCGAACCGATCGGTGTGCCCTGTTTAACATAGGACTCGATCAGGGATTTCATCAAGATTAAATCGCGTTCTTTCATAGACTATTTCTTATTTTTACATCATTTTCTATTATAATGTCACTATACCCTTGATAATCAACAAAAAAACATAGATTATTAGAAAATTATAGATATTCACCAATGAGTTTATATACCGCCTATTATTGGGATTAAAAAGCTAATTTCAATGCTACAGTGGTAGCAAATTCTGGGACTCTTATGCCTCATTCAACAGCCTTCAAAAAAATCGGCCTGGTCGGTAAGCCTGACAGTCATGCCGCCCAGGAAACCACTGATGTTTTATGTGAACTTATCAACGGTTTAGGATTAGAAGTATTTCTGCCAGAATCCGATGAACATAATTTCCCTAACGGCCAAGGTAAAAAAATCCCTTTTAACAAGCTTGGTGATAATTGCGATCTGGTGATCGTGGTGGGTGGTGATGGCAGTATGTTAAAAACGGCCCGCGAGCTGATCGATAGCCAGATCCCATTGCTGGGAATTAACCGCGGTCACCTGGGGTTTTTAACCGATATACGACCCACCGAAGTCGAAACCCGCGTACCACCAATTTTAAAAGGCCAGTACACTTTAGAAAATCGATTTCTATTGCATGCCGAAGTTTTCAGGGATGATCAATCAATCGGCTCATCCAATGCGGTCAATGATGTGGTGCTGTACCCCGGTGAAATCGCCCGCATGATCCAGTTTGAGCTGTATATGGATCGTCAATTTGTTTATAGCCAACGTTCAGATGGATTGATTGTTTCGACCCCCACTGGATCGACAGCTTATTCATTATCCGGTGGCTGCCCGATCCTCGCTCCTCAAACCGATACCATTGTACTAGTCCCCATGTGTCCGCACACTTTGACCAGCAGACCGATTGCTGTGAACAAACAAAAGATCATCAACATTGTCATTTCAGAGAGTAATCCGCATAACCCTAAGTTAAGCTGTGATGGGCAGGTGATTATTTCGCTGGAGCCAGGCGATCGCATCCAGATCAAGCAATATCCGATTGAAATGCGCCTGGTTCATCCACTTGATTATGATTATTTTGAAGTACTCCGCTCAAAACTCAGCTGGGGCCAAAAGCTTTAACCTAAAAGCCTCAGTTGAAACATGACTTAATCGAGAATTAACCATGAAAGATCTCACCCACGGCTCAGTCGCGAAACACATCGTGTATATGGCCATTCCGATCGCGATAGGCATGCTGGTGCAAACGGTCTATTACTTGATCGATTTATATTTTGTCGGACAACTCGGTAAAACGGCACTAGCTGGCGTGAATGCGGCAGGTAATTTAACTTTTTTTGTTATCGGCTTAACTCAAATCCTGGGGGTTGGCACGGTTGCGCTGATCTCCCTGGCAGTCGGACGAAAAGATCGGGTTGCTTCTAACCTAATCTTTAATCAAGCGATTGGCATCGCAGCTTTTTTAGGCGTGGTTACTCTGATAGCAGGCTACTACTGGGCAGACGATTACCTAAAAGCCATATCATCGGATCCCGGAACAATCGAAGCAGGCAAAACTTTTCTCTACTGGTTTATTCCAAACCTTGCCATGCAATTTGCCTTGGTCGCCATGGGATCTGCGCTCCGTGGTACCGGGATCGTTAAACCCACCATGGTGGTTCAATTAATTAGCATCATCATCAATATTATATTGTCGCCAATCTTAATTGCAGGCTGGTTAACCGGTAAACCAATGGGAGTTGCTGGAGCAGGACTGGCTAGCTCGATTGCGATATTGGTTGCGGTAATTATGATGTGGCATTACTTTCACCAATTAGAAAGATATGTCGGTGTTTCCAGCAAACATATCAGGCCCGACTTTAAAGTTTGGAAAAAAATCATTGCGATTGGTTTTCCTGCGGGTGGTGAATTTTTATTGATGTTTTTTTACACTGCTGTCGTCTACTGGTTAATCCAGAATTTTGGGACCTCTGCACAAGCTGGATACGGTTTAGGTTCAAGAGTGATGCAAGCAATATTTGTTCCGGCACTGGCATTAGCCTTTGCACTACCGGCGGTGGTGGGACAAAATTTTGGAGCCAAACTCAGGCAAAGGGTAACGGATTCTTTTAAAATAGCCGTTCTGATGATTAGTGTCTTAATGGGACTATTAACGCTTCTCAGTATCTGGAATGCAGAATTTTTCTTAACCGCGTTTACCGATGATCCTGAGGTACTAAGCATCGGCGTTACCTTTCTTCAGTTAATAGCATTTAATTATATTCCGTCAGGTATCGTTTTCACTTGCTCCGGATTTTTACAAGGACTCGGCAATGCCTGGCCCGCTTTTTACAGTATGGCTTCCCGAATGATCCTGTTTATTCTTCCGGCTGTCTGGATGTCAAAGCAGGGCTCTTTTAAATTAGAGCATGTCTGGTATTTATCGATTGTGATGGTTATTGTTCAATCGCTGATTAGCTTGTGGTTAGTCAAAAGAGAGATGGACAAAAAGTTAATTTTTTGATCGAACCTGCAAACTTTCATAGTGATATTGCAAGCCCTCAGCTTTAGCAATTGGCATGGCCATGTTGGATAATTTTTGCCGCCCTTTATCACTCACGGTTTGAGTCGTAAGAATGCGCAGAAAAGTATTAACATTGAGGCCACCATTTTGTCTGGCGTAGGCTAATGTGGGTAAGGTGTGATTGGGTCCGGTAATATAGTCGCCTAACGCCACGGCGCTATTTGCGCCAACAAATAACGAACCGTAATTTGATAATGATGACTGCCCAATATCTTGATGACAGAGCATTAAATGTTCCGCCGCATAATCATTACTAAACTGGATTAAATCATCAACAGATTCAGCATAAATTAATTCAATTTGTTTTTGTTGTAACAACTTTTTGGTTTCATTTTTATTTTCAAGAAGATCTAACATCGCAGCCAACCAGCTTGAATCATCGCTGACGATTAGAGAGCAGGCCAGCGGATCATGCTCTGCTTGCGCCAGGGCGTCTAAGGCTAACCATTCGATCGGTTGCTGACCGTCACAAAGTGCCAATAGTTCACTGGGGCCGGCTAATCCATCGATTTTCACCCGGCTTTGAACTTGTTTTTTAGCTTCATTCACCCAGGCATTTCCGGGGCCAACAATCACATCAACCGGCGGATTATCTTGATAGCCAAAGGCTAACGCACCGATCGCCTGAACCCCGCCGAGCTGAATAAATTGAGAGGCTCCCGCCAGCGATGCGGCGGCTAATATGGCTGGATGATCGGAGGGTGAACAAGCAATGCGAATAGGCGAACCGGCAACTTTGGCTGGGATTAATGTCATCAGCGCGGTCGAAATTAACGGATAACGGCCGCCAGGAATATAGGCCCCGACCCTTTCGATCGGCGTAACCACTTGCCCGAACGTTCCGAATTCATCATTGAAAGAAGCGCTGCTACTGCCTTGCTTTTGAAAGCGCGCGAATTTTTCAATGCGACTGGCGGCAAGTTTTATCGAGGCGGCCAACTCTGGCTCTAGTTGATAGTCTTCGAATACTTTTAGCTCGATCACTTTAACTGGCTGTTGGTCAAACTCAAGTGAATAATACTCAATCGCAGGATCACCTTGCTGTTCGATAGAGGCTAAAATAGCCTGTACTTTGTTTTCAAGATTATTATCGACTTTGAGTTTTTCTCGACGCCAATTTTTGGCGTTAATTATCATTAAACCGACTCCGCAGTTCTGTGGTAATATTTTTGATATTAACTCCTTTGGCCAATGCATCGACTAATGCAAAGAAAATTAAATCAGCCGCCTCCCATCGAACCTCTTCAAATGATTGCGCCTCAATTAATTCATCCGCTTCTTCAAGAATTTTTTCGGCCCTGAATTCTGCTGATTTAAACAGTTGGGTGGTAAATGAATTTTCAGGCAATTGCTGTTTTCGTTTAGCCAAAAGCGCTGTCAATCGATTGAGATCAAAAGGCCTCTTTTGCGAAGCAAAACAACTATAACGGTCAAAATGACAAGCATCATTGACTTGTTTGACTCGAAATAAAATACTATCACCATCACAGTCAACATCCGCTTGGATCAGCTGCTGAGTATTACCACTGGTCAATCCTTTTTGCCAGATTTCGCTGCGGCTATGACTCCAGTATGTGCCTTTCCTATCAGTTAATGCTTGAGTTAGAGATTGTTGATTTGAGTATGCCAGCATCAATACTTTATCAGTATCAGCATCTTGCACAATGGTAGGCACTAAGGAGGCTTTCTCAAAATCAACCTGAGTCATAAAACAATCGAGTAAGGACAGTTTACCAGTGTAGATCGACATGCCGATCTGCCCATTAGCACCCAATTTGGTAAACCATTTTATATCCTCTAACGAGGTTATGCCACCTGCGATGGTCACGGGCACAGGAGAAGCTTTTATCACTTGCTGATTGCGCGTTTTATCGATCCCTTGTAATAAACCTTCTTTTTCAACTTGAGTATATAAAAACTCACTACAGTTTTTAGCCAGCTCTGGAATGAGATCTAACACTTTTTCGCCTTCAGTGATTTTCCAGCCTTGAGTCGACCAGTAATCACCTTTAGCATCAATCGCAAAAATTAAACTTTCTTTGGATAATTTTTTGACCCACTCCTGGCGACAGTTAGTGCCGATAATAATTTTACTAGCTCCGGCTTTAATATAATCTTTGGCGGTTTCAAGGTCGCGAATTCCACCACCGACTCGGCAAGCCCGGACTTTTAACAAATCTTTGATCAGTTGTTTATTATCGCCTTGGCCTAATGCCGCGTCGAGATCGATAATGGCCACTTCGCCGTATAAAGAGAATTCTTCGAGCAGGGCAAATACATCGTCGCGCTCTAAAACTTTTTCTTTACCTTGTTTTAACTGAACCGCTTTACCATTCATTAAATCAATTGATGGAATTAACATTTATTTTTTCCTATTTTCATAAAACTGTAGTTGTTCAATACCCTACGTGTAGTTGTTCAACACCCTACGATCTGACTTTAAGACCATGATTTATTAGGTAGTTTTTCACTCGGCCAACGGTATAATCACCCGAATGAAACATGCCCGCAGCTAAACAGGCATCAGCGCCCTGATTAAACGCATCTAAAAAATGCTGCTCATTCTTAGCGCCACCCGAAGCAATGACTTGTACCGGCACTTGTTCACTGATTTTTTTTGTGAGTTCACAATCAAATCCGCTGCCAGTGCCATCTTTGTGCATCGCGGTTAATAAAATTTCACCCGCGCCGCGCTCGGCGACTTCTTTAGTCCATTGATTAAAGTCTTTTTCAACGACTTTACGACCGCCATTGATATAAAACTTTAGATCTTCATCTGTTTTATTAACATCGATCGCCACCACAACACATTGGCTACCATAAGCAATCGCGGTTTGATTGATAATGTCGGGCTGTAAAACAGCGGTGGTATTCAGCGCTACTTTATCCGCACCCGCATCCAGAAAAGCTTTCACATCATCCAATTTTTTTAGGCCGCCACCCACAGTAAAAGGAATGGATAAATGAGTCGCGATGTCGGTCACGAGTTTAAGCGCTGTCGGCCTGTTTTCATTACTGGCTGAGATATCCAGAAAAACCAACTCATCGGCCCCCTGTTGCTCATAAGCTAGAGCTAATTCAACCGGGTCACCCATATCTCTGAGCTGCTTAAAATTAGTCCCTTTGACCACTCGGCCTTTATCCACATCCAGGCAAACGATAATTCTTGGCATTAAACTACTGGTCAAAAGAGTGCTATCGATCTTCATTGACTCTCTCCAACTCTTGCAGTTAAAACTTGTAAGATAAGCAGGCTACCTGCCTGACTGGATTTTTCAGGATGAAACTGAACTCCGACAAAACTGCCTTGTTTTATCGCAGCGCAAAAACTCTCGCCGTAAGTGGTACTAGCGATACTGAATTCAGATTGTTTAATCGCATAGCTATTCACAAAATATACAATCGCATTCGACCATGAATTTATTTTACTGGTTAATTTGGCCCAGCCAACCATCGGCTTTTTCGGAAAATTTAATGCTTCGGCTTTGCCTTTAAACCAGCTTAAACCGGTGACTTCTGGATCTTCTTCACTGCCTTCAAAAAAGATTTGCATGCCCACGCAAATCCCTAAAAGTGGTTTTGATTGTTGATGAGCTTTTTTTAAATAGTCCGGCCAATTGGTTGCCCGAATATTTTTCATCACGGTGCCAAAGCGACCTTGTCCCGGGATCACAATCGCGTCGAATATTTCATTGTTGGGTTTTTGTAAAATTGTTGCGCTAAACCCAAGCCGCTCAATAGCCGCTTTGAGACTGAATAAATTCCCAGCTTTGGTGTCGATAATTAATATTTTTTTCATATTCATAACTTGCCTACAAAATACCTTTGGTGGTGTTTATACCCACACTCGGACTTAGCGCTTCTTTTAAGGCATAAGCGAGCGCTTTAAAACAGCCTTCTACCAGGTGATGATTATTACGAAAATACATGGGGTTAATGTGCAGCGTCATCAAAGCGCTCATGGCAAGGGTATTAAAAAAATGTTCAAACATTTCAGTACTGATCCCGCCGATATTTTCGCGAGTAAATTCTAATTCGCCGACGTAAATCCCACGCCCCGATAAATCAACCGCGCACATGATTAACGCTTCATCCATTGGCAATAATCGTTGCCCATAACGCTGCATTGAATCTTGAGATCGCCAACTTTGCTGAAGCGCATCACCTAAACAAATCGCAATATCTTCCACGCTGTGGTGATCATCAACCTCAAGGTCACCATTGTTCTGGATGGATAGATCCCAACGTGCATGAGATGCTAGTTGCTCTAGCATATGATCAAGAAAAGCAATACCGGTATTAATCGAAATCTTTTGAGAACCGTTGATATTTAAAGCTAACTGGATATCAGTTTCTTTGGTTTTCCGATTAATCTTGATTATTTTTGTTTGAACATTTTTTATTTTATCGGACATATCCATTTCTCCAGTTGATTAATATCTTTTAGCACAATATCTGCGCCCGCTTGATAAAGACTCTCGACCTTGTTTTCACCGATACCGATAGCCAGTGAATTAGACGCGACCGCGGCCTGCATATCATCGGGATTATCACCGCACATCCAACTTAGCCTTGAATGTTCTAGCTGTAGCTTTTTGATGCCTTCTGGCGAGGGCTTGGCGATTTTTACATCGTCTAAACTGATCAAATCCAACTTCGATAATTTTGTTAAAGCTTGCCCGGATTTTGCTTCCTGTCGAGGTCGACCTGTGACTACCGCAAATCGACAAGTTTTTGTTTGATCAATTGCTGTCAGCAAACTCGGGCTAATCAGTGAGATTTCATTCGTCACCAATCCATCATTGTTTTCGCCAAGATAAAGTTTTTGAAAAACGGTCGTGACTTTTTCCAGACTAAACTCGAAGCCTAAATCATCAAGCAAGCGTTTACTTAAAACCCAGTCGTTGTTAAAGCCGCCCTGACGACGAAGTGATTCTACAGATTCTAATGCTATTTTTTCCCCAGATAATTGCTCAACGGTGGCTAACACACATTGATCATAACTCCCGCTGGTATCAATAAGCACGCCATCCATATCCATGCAAATTAATTGGGGCTGAAAACATTGCTCTAACAGAGGAAGCAATTTTTTTAATTCAACAGGGACAGTTATTCTTAAACATTTTTTCACCTCGCCCTCATCAAAAGTTCGCAGTAATATTTTATTTTTTGCCATAAAGGACTTGATTGCTTTGGCTTGATCAACCGGTAATTGCAACAGTACAAAGTTGGCCTGACCAGGAAAAACCTTAACCTCTTTATTAACAAACCAATCTATCAGTATTTGTCGATTAACTCTTATCTGCTGACAATAAGCTTGCATTTCCGCTTGATTTTCATCTTCTAGCGCCTTTATAGCGATCTGCAAACTAGGCGTTGGTATATTAAAAGGCATGCAGCGCTTGCTAAAAAGTTCGATAAGTTTTTCTGAACCTAATAAATAACCTAGTCGAATACCAGCTAAACCATAAGCTTTTGATAATGTTCTTAAAATAACCAGATTATCAAACTGACCCAGTAGCGAACTTGCCGCAGATTCTTGATCGGAAAATTCGATGTAGGCTTCATCGAGGAAAATCCAACTGTTATTTTGTTGCGAAGTTTTAATTAAATCAATCAGATCGTTAATTTCAATCAATTCACCCGTGGGATTATTCGGACGAGTTAATATGGTAACGGATTGACTATTATTAATGATAGCGTTTTTAGTTGCTTGAATATCAATGGACAGATCGGATTTTGATTCGATTAATAGAGCATCTAACTGCCAGCTTTGAACTCCCCAGGTATATTGGGAAAATGCAGGCAAGGGTAAGATGAGCGACGCACCTTCTTTAATAATGCGCATCAAAATCATGATCGCTTCATCACCACCATTCGTGCAAAGTACTTGACCTGAGGTTAAGTTATTTAACTCTGCAATCCTTTTTTCCAATGGCTGCCTCTCAGGGTACTGCCATAAAGTATTGCCGAAAGAATATTCATCGGTTAAAGGATTAGCCTTATCGCAACGTTCGTTAAAATCAAGTTTTAACAAAGCATCAGAAGTGCTGGTAGGATCATTGGATAAGTTGCTCATAATCAATCGTCTCAACTAAACCGCTTTTCTGATCGCGGTTTCAAGAATATCCGTCGCGCCTGCCGCAATTAACTCTGGAATGAGTGCGCGGATCTGGCTCTTTTTTACCGCAGCCTTTACCGCAAAACCAGGACTGTTTGAATTAGTGCCTTGATAAAGGGGAGAGACTGTTGGATAGCGCATGCAAGGCAACAATTCAACAATCGACTCAATAACATCATTAGCACAATTCATTTCCAGTAAAACTCGTTCTCTGCCATTGATGACCGCCTGCATAAGCGTCAGCAAATCCTCAATATCACGCCGTTTGCCGGTATCTTTCATCACATCAACATTGGCGATAAATTGAGTTGAACTGGCCATCACGGTATCCACAATTTTCAGTCGATTAGCACGGATAGTGCTGCCCGTTGAGGTGTTATCAATAATCATATCGGCATCTTCTGGCGGAAAAACTTCGGTCGCGCCATAAGAACGCAATAACTGATAGTCTAACCCTAGTCGATTTAAGTATTCCGCACTGATATTTTTGTATTCAGAGGCAACTATTAATTTGCGTTTTTGCATTTCTTGCCAGTCCCAGTCTTCTGGAATACAAGCAACGATTTTAACAGGGTCATACTCCAGGTTTTTCAGGACTTCAATATTACAACCACGCTCCTTGATCCAATCGATCCCGGCAAATCCGATATCGTGCTGTCCAAGTTCCACCATCGAAGGGATATTCTGGCTCTTAAGTAGTTTCACTTCGAAATCAAATCCATACGCCTGAGGTCGATAGTCACGCTCTCCACCGACTAATTCTATACCGCAATCAGATAACAATTTAAGAACCTTGGTATTGATCCTGCCTTTTGGTAATACTAGTTTTAAGCTCATAATTTTCTCTTTAAAATATTAATTGTATATTCTTGTGGCATTCCTACACGGATGTAGGTACTTAAGATTTGTCGGAAACAAAATCCTGACCGTCCATACCCACTGCACTCGCTGCGCTTATGGGGCAAACTTTCCTTGGACATAAAAAAACCCCGCTTATTGCTAAACGGGGTTTTTTAAATTTGATGATTTACTTAACTCTCAAACATACAAAAACACCGTCAACATAAATGATGATGGTGATGATCAATACGAGCAACGGCTCGTGATAAGTTGTCTTGAAAAGCTGTCATGGGTTAATCATCTACAAATATCCTGATTAATTCCAATATCGATTAGTTATATGTCTATTTCGCCTATAAATATGGTATAAAGCTGGATTTTGCTAACCCCGTAACAAAGCAAACATTTACTGGTCAGGTTAATTAGGGCTTGTTGATCTTTTATAACTCAACAGCCTCTGGCGCACTGGCTATTATTCGGATACTAAACCATGCTCTCAAAACTATTCTCAATGTTTGATAACAAAGATAAAAGACCACTTCGTATGATCAAAGACCATGCCTTATACCATTACAGCAGTTGCCCTTTTTGCTTTCGAGTCCAGATTACTATGACCAAGCTGGGTATTGAGATAGAAAAACGAAATATCCATCAGGGTTCTAAATATTTTGATGAACTCAAACAAGGGGGAGGAAGTACCATGGTGCCTTGTTTGCGTATTGAAAAAGATGGCAAAACTCAATGGATGTATGAATCAGCTGATATCGTTCACTATCTTGAAGAGAACTTCCCCAAAAGCTAATGATTGCTATAGTTCGCTTATTACTTTAATCCAGAAAATATGCTAAGAAAATATGCTAAGATCGGTTTAGAAAAACGTTAAAAATCAGAGTCCAATACATGACAAGCATTCTTCCCCCTTTTGAAACTGCCAAAGTCCTGGTCGTAGGCGATCTGATGTTAGATCGCTACTGGCATGGCGCCAGTTCACGGATATCTCCCGAAGCGCCGGTGCAAGTCGTCAATGTCGGTCAAATCGAAGAACGTCCTGGCGGTGCAGGAAACGTCGCGCTAAATATTGCCAGCCTGGGCAGTTCAGCGACTTTAATTGGTATTACTGGTAATGATGAAGCCGCTCTGGCCTTGCAAACTCGACTTACCGCAGCCAATGTCAATTGCGATTTTGAAACTGTTTCTGAGGTCCCCACCATCACCAAATTACGCATCATTAGCCGACAGCAACAATTAATTCGGCTCGATTTTGAAGAACATTTCAAGGGGCGAGGCGTCGATGGGATGGTCACTCGAATGCAAAACCATATCAAAGACTGCGGTGCGGTAATTTTATCGGATTATGCCAAAGGCACTTTAGATGATATTCAATCGCTAATAGCCATCGCCAATCAACACAATATCCCGGTATTGGTTGATCCCAAAGGAGAAAATTTTGAGCGTTATCGAGGTGCGACCCTGTTAACCCCGAATCTCAGTGAGTTTGAAGCGGTGGTCGGGGATTGTCAAGATGAGCAGCAACTAGTCGCAAAGGGACAAGCACTGTTAGAAAAATATCAATGGCAGGCTTTACTTGTCACTCGCGGCGAACACGGTATGACCCTGTTAAGAAAAAACCAAC
>JAUUYO010000036.1 GCA_030590405.1 Kangiellaceae bacterium | reverse complement strand
CTTGAGGGACTGATGTACCCCTAGCGATTTTCCATACCCAGCCTGACCAATAGGGTTTTGTTTCGTTGCGCCAAGTTGACGGTAAAAAATAAGTTCCTCCTTCGGTATTTGCACGTCGGTATTGCATGTTGTAAGTCCTTTTATTCGTTGGATTTCATTTTAATATCATCATACATTTTACCATTATTTTGTAGGTTGGGTTGCAACCCAACAATCCCGACCAAAACACAACTCCATCATTTTCGCCATCGAACATAATATTTTAATTGAACAGTCTTTTTATTTAACCTTTTTTGTTGGGTTATACAACCTACGGCCCTGCATTAGTAAAATAAACCAGAATTACCTCCAGTATGTATAAACAAGATGTTATCACCTTCATTAAACATACCATTTTCTGCGTAATGAATTAGACCAGCAGCGGCTTTACCCGAGTAGATATCATCGAGTAACACCCCTTCCGTAGATGCAAACATTTTGACAGCAAGTTCAGCTTCTTTTGAAGGAATAGCATAACCAGAACCCATAAAATTGTCATCGACAACTATTTTAGATTTATCAAATTGAATACCAAGCATCTGAGAAGTTGACTGAGCCAATTTATATACCCTTTGGGTTTGAATCTTACTCTTTTGAGAAGCAGCTATTCCAATAATTGTTACATCATATTCACTTATAGATTGTCCTAATAACAATCCAACTTGTGTTGCAGTTGAACCAGAAGAATGTATAATTTTATTGAAATGTGTTCCTTTATCTTGTGAATATTGAACTATTTGATTAAATGCATTGATATATCCTAGAGAGCCAATAGCATCACTTCCGCCAGGGTGTAAATGATAAATTTTTTTCCCTTGATTACTGAGTTCAGATACAATTCTGCCATATTCTTTCTTCAAAGAATGTTCATCCGTTTGCTCAACGTAATGAAGAACACTATCAAACTGTTGAAACAAAGCCTGACTAGCACTGTTTTGTTCAGATTTATTTCCTGTTAACACTACATGTACTTCAAACCCGAAAATTTTACCAGCCGCAGCAGCATTCCTGCTGAAGCTGCTTGCTGCTGTTGTTATCAATGTATCTGCGCCTTTACCTATAGCATCACCAATTAAATAGTCTAACTTTCGAATCTTATTTCCGCCTATACAAAAACCTGTTAAGTCTTCTCTCATGATATAAATATTACAGCCCAATCGTTTAGATATTCTATGTAATTGATAGATTGGCGTAGGAGTTATTGATAACTCCATATTGGGGAAATTTTTTAGCTCTGTATTTATCAGGTTTGTGTCGTATTTCATTTCACTCCTTTATTGATAGACGACTAATATCTACCAAGATCGCATTTGCAGGCTAACGTTCGCATTTGCAGAGCAGGAATTTTTTCTTGATTCTGCAACATGCGCTGGTTAAAACTAAATATAGTCATTACTGAAATTTGCTATTTGTTCACCAAAAGTTGGTATGGAAATATTCTTTATTTTTTCATACAAGCTAGATACTTCAATATAGTCATTACCTGCGTCTGCAGCCTCATCTTCATCTTCTGAATTTGAGTTGATACCTTTAAGGCGTTCCATTTCATGGCGAAGTGATTCAAGAAGTATTCGGGCCTCAGAATCGATTACTGTGATTTCTATCGTTCTTATATTAGACATTACACCACCTGCTTTTTGAAAACTTTTTGGCACTTTATAGCCAGCTTAGATAATACCCCTTTAAACTCATCTAGGGGCATATTAACAATAGGGCATATACTATAATGACCTTCGCGGTCATTGATTAATTTTAAACCTTGAGGGACTGATGTACCCCTAGCGATTTTCCATACCCAGCCTGACATTTGAGTTTTGTCAATTCGCTCTTTGGTGGAAAGAGAAATACCTTTACCGTTAGAAATTACCATAAGAATACCGTTTAACTCCATGGTATCAACATCTTTAGGCTGTCTAATTTTAGTGAGCCTTGGATCTGTCGAATTTCCAAGTCTAAATAAATCTTCTGGCGCGAAATAAAAATCTTCCAACTTCATATTATTCTCCTTTTAATGATACTAATTTTCTTTAACAGTGAATTCAGACGCGAGCGTTTCTAATCCTTACATGAGGGCGAGGGAGTTTTTCATTGAGAACTGCTGATTAAAAAAAGGCTGCCCGAAAATTTTCCAGACAGCCTTTTTAAACGACACAGAAAACTTACACCGCTTTCTGTAAATCCTCTATGATCGCCGCTAAAAATCTAGCCGCTTCACCGCCGGTACAAGCGCGATGATCAAAGGTTAATGACAGTGGCAACATCTTACGATTTTCGATCCCTTTGTCAGTCAACTTTAACTCATTACGGAAACGACCCGTTCCCAAAATAGCCACCTGAGGTGGTGACACAACTGGCGAACCATACCGACCGGCAATCGAGCCAAAGTTAGACAAGGTAACCGTCGCACCTTGTTGATCTTCTTGCTTGAGTCCTTTGCTTTCAATTTTTTGGCGAAGCTCTTGAACTCTTGCCCGAATTTGGCTGGCATCTTTTCGATCTGCATCATGCACTACCGGCACATAAAGACCATCGGGTGAATCAATCGCAATGCCTACATGGACATTTGGATGGATCAACCGCTCAAATTTTTCGCCATCAAACCAACAATTTAAAGCAGGTTCGATTTTAGATGCAAAAACCAACGCTCTGACATAGCGAGCCAATGAATCCTGTTTGGGCCAGTTAGTGATATCTGCATCTTCTACCAAAGTAGTCGGAACAACTGTCGCGTGAGCTTTTGCCATGCCCATCGCCATTGCGCGGCGAACACCACGAACCGTTTGCGGTTCCACACTGACTTGTACACTTGGTAATCCGCCAGAAGCAGACGGGGTTGACCTTGCGGCGACTGGTCTTGCAACAACAGCCGCAGCACTGGTTGAATTAATCGCAGCGTCCACATCGGCTTTAGTGATCGAACCTTTTTGACCGCTGGCTGCACACTGAGATAATGCGATATTTAATCGGTGAGCATGTGCTCTGACCGCTGGAGAAGCTTTAAAATCTAACGGGTTTTCACTCGCTGTAGATTGACTGCTTACCGGAGCTGCAACCGCTGCAGTAACTCCCTTAGAGCCAATTAACTTACCGTCTTTTTTCGCTTGTTTAACATCGCCCTGAGTCATCGTGCCGTTTGAACCGGTACCCGAAACCTGAGTTAAATCAACTTTCAATTTTTTCGCCAAAGCTTTAATCACTGCGCTAGCAGATTCAGCAACAATTTTATTCCCTACCTGCACCGCGCCAACAACGGTTGCAGCATCCGCTGGCTTGCTAGCGGCAGCGGCGGGTTGTTCGACAGGTGCCGAACTTGTAGTTGATGAACTGGTAGTGGATGAACTTGCACTGGACGCGCCACTTTCGCCAAAAGAAACTAACAGTGCCCCAACTTCGATCACATCTCCGGCTTGACCGTGTAACTTAGCCACTCTTGCGGCAAACGGAGAAGGCACTTCCACCACCGCTTTGGCGGTTTCCATCTCGACCATTGGCTGATCGAGCGCTAATACATCACCTTCAGCAACTAACCATCTGACAATTTCTGCGTCCGGCAGGCCTTCACCTAAATCAGGCAAGTTGAATACATCGCCAGCCACCGCTAGCGTTTCAGTTTGTTCCGCCGATGCGGGTGTTGATGCCGCTGTTGACTCGGCTGGCGAAGGTGCTTGCTGTATGGCCACATTTTCAGCAGAGCCATCACCGTCAAATTCAACCAAAACCGCGCCCACTTCAATCACATCACCTTCATTACCACATAACCTGGTAATCACACCTTTATAGGGTGAAGGCACTTCCACCACCGCTTTGGCGGTTTCCATTTCAACCATCGGTTGGTCTAAGGCTACCGTATCGCCTTCTTTGACTAACCAACGAACGATTTCCGCATCCGGTAACCCTTCACCTAAATCTGGTAAATTAAACACTCTCATAGCAACAGTTTTCATTTGTACTCCACCAGTCGTTTAACTTCGTCTATTATATGCTCAACTTTCGGCATATATTGTTTTTCCAAACGGTAATAGGGTATCACTGTGTCATAACCAGAGACTCGACCAATCGGTGCGAGTAAACTCAGTAAACTTTTTTCCGCAATTTCAGCGGCGATTTCAGATCCCAGAGCGCCCGCTTTAGGTGCTTCTTGCACAATGCAAACCCGGCCCGTTTTTTCGACCGATTCTAATATGGTATCAATGTCGAGCGGATTCACCGTCGCTACATCAATGACTTCTGCATTAATGCCCATCTCTGCCAATTTTTCAGCAGCTTGCTTGGTTTCATGCAACATCGCGCCCCAACTGATCAAGGTAATGTCAGTGCCTTCACGGTCGACAAAACACATGCCTAAAGGATAATCTTCACCATTATCTTCAATTTCATGTTTTTCAATACGGTAAACCCGTTTTGGCTCCAGAAAAATCACCGGATCAGGATCGCGGATCGCTGCCAACATTAAACCATAGGCTCTTGAAGGATTAGAAGGGATCACCACTTTTAATCCTGGAATATGAGCAAAAATCGCTTCAGTGCTTTCCGAATGATTTTCCGGCGCGTGGATCCCACCACCAAATGGCGCTCGGATCACCAACGGCAAGGTTAAACGACCACGAGTACGGTTACGCATTCTGGCACAATGAGAAATAATGTGATCCGCTGCTGGAAAAATAAATCCCATAAACTGAATTTCTGCGATAGGTTTCATGCCTTGCGCAGCCATGCCAATCGCAACTCCGGCGATCATCGCTTCGGCTAAGGGCGTGTCGATGACCCGCTCTTTACCGTATTTTTTCTGCAACCCATCGGTCGCTCGGAAGACACCGCCGTTGATACCGACATCTTCACCAAACACGACCACTTCCTGGTCAACTCCCATTTCATGGGAAATAGCCATATTGACAGCTTCTATTAATGTAATCGCGGCCATTATTTTGCTCCTCGTGGTTTGGAAGCCGTAAGTTCTGAGCCGCGTAGTATCGCTAACTCGCGTTGCGCAAGCGTTCTTTCGGGTAATTCTGCATAAAGATAATCAAACATCGCTTCGGATGGATCGGCTGGTGTGTTGAGATAATTATCAACCGCATCTTGCACTTGCTCAGCAAGCTCTTTTAGCATGGTTTCTTCATCCTCTTGCCCCCAGGTCCCCTTACTTTCAAGATATTTACGCAGACGAATAATTGGCTCTTTGGTCCAGCCATCATCTAACTCGCCTTCAGGGCGATAACGAGTCGCATCATCAGCGGTAGTATGGTCGCATAAACGTAAACTGATGCATTCAATGACTGTTGGACCACCACCGTTTCGGGCTTTTTCTGCAGCTTTTTCTGAGGCTGCTTTGACTGCAACAATATCATTGCCATCCACTTGAATACATTCAATGCCAGCGCCAATGGCTTTTTGTGCATAGGTTTCACAGTTTGTTTGAATTTTACTAGGTACCGAAATCGCCCATTGATTATTATTGATGATAAATACAACACCCAGATTCCAAATGCCAGCGACATTGATTGCTTCGTAAAAATCACCTTGGGAGGTACCGCCTTCGCCAATTTCAGTAAAAACACAGCGTTTTTCGCCACGCATCTGAATAGCCTTGGCAACCCCACAAGCATGCAAAGATTGAGTGGCTATTGGCACAGCAATCGGAAAATCCTGTTTTGCATTTTGGTAATCACAACCAATTTCATAACCGCCCCAATAAAGCAAAACTTCTTCGATTCGAATACCATGTTGAACCATCGATGCCTGACCTCGATAATAAGGAACTAACACATCTTCTTTCGTCATAGCAGAACCAAAACCTACGCCAATCGCTTCCTGGCCAGTAGCTGCGGGATAAGTCCCCATTTTACCGGTTCTTTGTAATGCATAGGCTTTTTGATCCATGACCCGGATCAAATTCATGTCCCGATAGAGTTGTTTGAGGGAATCCAGGTCACGGGCGAATGCAGGAGGGACATCATTGCTGATGAAGCGTCCTTTTTCGTCCATATACTGGAGATATTTAATTTCGAATCTTGCAACAGTTGTCAAAACGACGACTCCTCTTTTAAGCGGACGTTTAATCGGAGTTAATAAAAACCTGATAACTCCGTTAACGTAAACGGAAACCTCCCATCTAGCATCACTCCTGATTAAAGGAGTGCCGGGAAAGGTTGGAATATCTTAATAATCACTATTACTCCCTGGAAATAACCATATTCTAAACGAGTTGAGTAACGACTGCCGTTTAGAGCAAAATATAGTTTAAATTAAGGTATTGTCTTATTTAACCAGGATCAAAAAAAGCAAAAAATTTTGCATACTTTTAGTGGAAAGCATAATAAGGCCTCAGCGACAACTTGTATAGCAAAATCGAAACTTTTCGCATCTAATTTGTGAATTTTTTCTGAATATCACTACAATTAGCCGATTTTAATGATAATCCTGGTCATACCAGCGAGAATTATCTAATACTGATACTGATACTGATATTTTTTGCAATAAGTATAAGGTTGCGTGCCTCTCTATAGGAGGTGCGTACCCACAGCGTTTCACGGGGCAAGCTTTCTCGCGCCGAAGCGATGGTTGATTTTAGAGTTCGATTCAATGTAAACGAATGTGATCATAAATTTCAGCCCCGCTTCCCGACGAGACGTCAATCCGACCAAGTTTATCTCCTGATAGAAATGGTTTCGATGAATAGTGACGTTCTGGTTTTCATTTTTCAAATGCACTGCTACACTTTCTAAAAGAAAAATCGCAAATAACAAGGTCATAGTAAACAATGTATTTAACCGATAAGCCCATTATAAAGTACCGTAAAGATTATCGACCAAGCCAATATCTTATCAAAAAGACTCAACTCAAGTTTGAATTGTTTAATGAGTATGTCCTTGTTTACTCAGAATTAAATATTGAACGTAATCCGCTTGACCAACACCCGTCACTGTTACCTTTGGTGCTGGATGGCGTCGAACTCGAACTGATTGATATAGCCGTGGATGGCGAAGCACTCAGCCAAGATGATTTTGTGCTCGATAAAGAGTATTTGACTTTACACAAAGTCAGCCAGAAATTTTTATTGACCACCAAAGTCAAAATCTATCCCAGTAAAAATACTTCTTTGCAAGGACTCTACCTGTCTAATGGAAAATTTTGCACACAATGCGAAGCCGAAGGATTTAGAAAAATCACTTATTATTTAGATCGCCCGGAAGTCATGTCTGAATTTTTTGTGTCTATTGAAGGCGATAAAGCCGCCTACCCGCTTTTATTATCTAATGGTAACCCGATCGAATCTGGTGAACTGGATAACAACCGACATTTTACCCGCTGGCATGATCCCTTTCCAAAACCTAGCTATTTATTCGCGCTGGTAGCTGGTGATCTCGATTGTCTTGAAGATAGTTTTAGCACCATGAGCGGACGTAAAGTAAAGCTCGAATTATTCGTCGATAAAGGCAAGCTCAACCAATGCCGTTTTGCAATGGACAGTTTAATTAATTCGATGCGCTGGGATGAAGAAAAATTCGGTAGAGAATATGATTTAGATCTTTACATGATTGTCGCCGTCAGTGATTTTAATATGGGCGCGATGGAAAACAAAGGGCTTAATGTATTTAATACCGCCTATGTTTTGGCCAATAATAAAACCGCCACAGACTCTGATTTTGAAGGGGTAGAACGAGTGATTGCCCATGAATAATTTCACAACTGGACTGGCAACCGAATTACCTGTCGAGACTGGTTTCAATTGAGCCTTAAAGAAGGCTTAACGGTTTTTCGTGATCAAAAATTTAGTGAAGACATGCAATCGGCAGCTGTTGAAAGAATTGAACAAGTCAAAATAATCCGAGCAGCACAATTTGTCGAAGATTCTGGTCCTATGGCACATTCGATCCGTCCTGACTCCTATATTGAAATGAATAATTTTTATACGGTGACTGTCTACAATAAAGGTGCTGAAGTGATCCGTATGATGCACACCTTGTTGGGCGAGCAAGGTTTTAGAGCCGGGATGGACCTCTATTTTGATCGCCATGATGGCCAGGCAGTGACCTGTGAAGATTTTATAAAAGCCATGGAGGATGCCAACGGGGTCGACTGGTCGCTGTTTAGAAATTGGTATCGTCAGGCAGGTACTCCAACTGTTGAAGTTAGCATCGAAAAATTATCTGATAATAGTTTACAACTTAATTTTTTCCAACATTGCCCTGCAACGCCAGGTCAACCTGATAAAAAACCTTTTTTGATCCCGCTTAAAATAGGTTTTATTGATAAACAGGGAAAACCACTCAAATTTAAGCTAACCAGTGATACCCCATCAAATGATAAAAATATACAACAAGCACTGATTACGATTGCTGATAAAAAACGATCTATAAAAATCAGTATTGGAAACGCAGATTGTATTCCATCGTTATTACAAGGCTTTTCTGCCCCGGTTAAATTAAAATATGATTATTCACAAAATGATCTGGCGTGTCTTTTTGCCCATGATCCGGATTCTTTTAATCGCTGGGACGCTGGGCAAACATTAATGAGCCGACTACTTTTGTCTGACAATCAAACGATTTCAAATGAAAATCTGGCAGTTATCAGTAGCGCAATCAATAACCTTTTGGCTGATAATCACCTGGACCAGTCGCTTAAAGCACTTGCAGTACAATTGCCTAACTTAAACAGTTTGATCGGTGAAGTTGAATCAATTGAACTGGATGACTTGTTTGCAAAGCACCGTCAACTCAAACAACACCTCGCAACCAGTTTAGAAACACAATGGTTACAGAACTATAACCACATCAACGACTTACCGGTTGAGCAAATAACCTCTGCCGCTCGGCGATTAAAGAATACTGCGCTGAGCTACCTGATTTTGTGCGATGAGAACAAATATGCAGACAAAGCCATCCAACAACAATTAAACGCCCACAATATGACTGATGAAATCAGCGCCTTACAAATAATTTGTCATTCAAAAACAAGTCAGAAGAAAATCCAGATTCAGAAATTTTATGATAAATGGAAAAACGAAGAGCTGGTTTTGGATAAGTGGTTTAGTGCTCAGGTCATGCAAGATCATCAATCAGTTTTTTCTGACATTGAGGCACTTTTATCCCACGATAAATTTTCTATTACCAACCCCAATAAGGTTCGCTCGGTACTCGCTGCATTTGTATCTGGCAATACCCAACAATTCCATAGCGCCTCTGGTGCTGGCTACGAGCTGTTGACAAAACTCATCATTCGGCTGAACCCAATTAACGCTCAAATTGGCGCGCGACTGGCCAAGCAATTTGGCCAGTGGAAAAAATTCGATCACAAACGTCAGGCGTTAATCAAGGAACATCTGGAGCAGATCTTGACGACAGATAATCTTAGCAATGACATATATGAAGTAGTCGATCGCTCTTTGAATTAAGCACACAAAATCAATTTTTTTAGTTCCCATGCTTCTGCGTGGGAATTTGTATAATTAGCTTTTTACTTACAATGTTTTTTATTGGCTAACTGAAATAACCCACCGCTAGTGATACAATAGCCAGTAAATCAATTGAAAGTTCTCAAAGGAATCCTCTGAAAATGGCCATCATTAACTGCCCTTCCTGCAACCAAAAAACTTCAGACAAAGCCAAAGTCTGTGCCAACTGTCAGTATGATTTTGTGAGCAAATCAACTTCCGAAGGGTTTACTAAGGAACAATTAACCTCAAAAAAACATTTGGCACATATCAAAAAGAAGTACTCTCTACAAATGCAGGCAATGACTGGCATCATCTTAGTGCTATTAGGTGCTAGCTTATGGTATTTTGGCGGGCGTGGATTTGCCACTGTTTCAGATATGCTAAAGCTGGGACTACTAGCAATTGGTGCGGCTTGGTATCTGGTAACTCGAGTCAGACTAATTATGTTCAAAAAAGGTAACTAGCAGCTTGTAGCAAATAGAAGGTGTGAGTTTCACATACCTGATTTACTACGCCGCTCCTCGGCAAAACGCTTTAGCATATTACTGAACGCGGCCTGGCTGACCTCTTGACTTTGCCGAATACTCATAATAGGTCTGGTATCAAAATTACGACATTGCTGCCAATAAGTCTCCATATTTTCAGGATCCCAGCTCATTATTTCGGAATCTCGTGGAATTTGGGTTGCCATATGTGTCTCCTCACGTTTAAACGATTTATTTAGATTAAGTTTAGAATATCGGCTAAATCGGCCTTTCATTGGAGTAAAGCTAGCATCGCGAGGTTCAAATATGTCAAAATTAAGGCAAGCGTTCTGGTTGTATAATCACGAGTCATCTATGAATTATTTTATTTTTAAAGCAGTTCCTATTTTTAAAGCAATTCCTATTTTTAAAGCAGTTCCTATTTTTAAAGCAGTTCCAATAACCACCTTCGTATTGCTCATAGCGACCCTATTCTCCTTTTCTGCTGAAGCAAAAGTTTATAAATGGACCGATGAAAATGGCAAGATTCATTATTCCGACAAGCCATTTGATGAGAAAAGTCAGCAACTCAAAATGAAGCGTCAGCCGAGCAATACTGAAGTGATTGAGGCAAAAAGAAGAGCTTCTTCACTGATCCGGCATCAAAATAAAATCCAGTCCATTGCGAATGAAGAAGCTCAAGATAAACAAATAGCAGATGAAAAAAAAGAACAACAGCGAAACAAAGCCATCCAGGCATGTAAAGAAGCAAAGCGCATGATTTGGGTCTATGGTCGTGGTAGACCAATCTACACCATCGATCAAAATGGCAATAAAAGCTATAAGTCCTATACTGATGAACAGAAAAATAAAATGATTGCAGAACTGCAAGAGGTCGTTAAAAAAACTTGTGCTACATAAAGGTTAAGGATATTTTGCTTAATTGCCTCCTCCATTATTTAAGAAGGAGGCAAATGCTATTTAAGAAAAATCATCCTCTCTAGCGATCGCTGCGGCCCGTATACTGCTTTGCACCAAGATCAATAACTCTCTTAATGCCACCGAAAATTTAGCAAACTCATGGCGACTACTTGCTCTAAAATCAGCGACCATTTGTTGCCATCTGGCCAGCAGAGCATCATTTTCAATAATCCAGGCAATGATCCTTTCTTCGGCATTGGCATTTTTATCTGACATGTGTAAAACCGCCACAGTAAGACTACGTTGCTGCCAGTCAAGTTCTTCCCTGAAGGTTGCTCGAGCAAAAGCTTGCCAGTGATTATCGACGGGTTGTAGGGTAATTTGTTCGAGGAACCAATGTAGTTCGAGTTTAGCGCCAAGTTTGTAATAAACTTCACCGACTAACGAGACATTCAGACCAGTCAGTTTTGACATTTCAACAATATCTAATGCGGAAAACATGGTACTCAAATAGCTAACTCTTGTTGCTAATCGATCAGGTACGCCTTGTTCACCCCATTGCTCAATACTTTTTTGTATATTAGCCACCTCAGATTTATCCAGGGCATTTTTGATATCTTTTTGTAATTCGGCAACTTTCGTCTTAAAAAACTCAATACCTTCACTGATGGCCAGGTTTTTGCGACGATGCCTTAAAAACCACCGAGTGCAACGTCTAATCATTCTTTGAGTTTGATAAAACATGTTATTTTTTACCGAAGCGGGCACAGAATGATCTAAAGACTCTATCTGCTTCCAGATTTCAGGCATTTCGAATATTTCTTTTGCCAGGGTAAAACATATAGCGACATCCGATGGTACTGCGCCGGTTTCGTCGATGGTTCTGAACGCAAAATTACTGCCTAAATAATCGACCATTTCGTTAGCAAGCCGCATTGCAATAATTTCATTTTTTAACGGATGTTTTTGCATTTGTTGTGAGTATTTTTTACGCAACGCACTAGGAAAATACAGGACTAACTCATTTTGATAATATTTTTCGTTAGCGACTTCGGGGGTACATAAGTCTTCTTTCAAAATCATTTTACCGTAAGCCGCTAGCACTGCGAGTTCCGCTCTGGTTAATCCTTGACCTCTTGCAAGTCTTTCTAATAACTCTTCATCACTTGGCAGAAACTCCAGTTCACGGTCAATTTTTCCTTCTTTTTCCATCCAGTGAACAAAGCGCATCAATTCTTTGACCATTTTTACCGAACGTTCTTCACTCATACTAATCGTTTGAGCTTGTAGAAAGTTTTCTCTTAGAACAATTTCACCAACTTCATCGGTCATGCTGAGCAAAACTTTATTGCGTTGCTTCACGGTCATATCGCCATCGGCAACAATTTGATTTAATAAAATTTTGATATTCACTTCATTGTCAGAACAGTTGACACCACCAGCATTATCGATGAAATCCGAGTTTCCTCGTCCACCGTTTTGCATATACTCAATCCTGCCTAACTGAGTAACCCCTAAATTACCGCCTTCGCCAATAATTTTACAGTTAAGCTCGCTACCGTTTACTCGCAGGTTGTCGTTTGCTCTGTCGCCAACATCACTGGCCGTTTCGCTAGTGGCTTTGACATAAGTACCAATACCGCCGTTCCACAACAAATCAATATGAGATTTTAAAATTTCATTAATTAACTTGTTAGGTGGCAGACTATCAGCGGTTAAACCTAACCAGTTTTTGATTTCTTTACTGAGTGGAATTGATTTTGCAGAGCGAGAAAAAATTCCGCCACCTTTTGAGATTAATTTGGCGTCATAATCTTCCCAACTTGAGCGAGTAAGGTTAAATAATCTTTCTCGTTCACAATAGCTTTTTTCAGAATCTGGGCTTGGATCAATAAAAATATGCATATGGTTAAAGGCAGCAATCAACTTAATATGCCGCGAACATAACATGCCATTACCAAACACATCTCCAGCCATATCACCCACGCCAACAGCGGTAAAATCGGTTGACTGACAATCAATTCCCATTTCCATGAAATGTCGTTTCACCGACTCCCAGGCACCTTTAGCAGTAATTCCCATTTTTTTGTGGTCATAACCTATACTGCCGCCAGAAGCAAAGGCATCACCTAACCAAAAGTTATATTTTTCTGAAATACCGTTGGCTATATCGGAAAAAGTTGCCGTGCCTTTATCTGCAGCAACCACTAAATAAGGGTCGTTTTCATCCAACCTGACCACATTTTCTGGTGGAACTAATTTACCATCAATCAAATTATCAGTGACATCTAGCAAAGCACTGATAAATATCTTGTAGCAACTGATGCCTTCTTGCATAAATTCATCACGGGACAACCCTGCAAGATTACGTTTGCAAACAAATCCCCCCTTAGCGCCAACTGGCACGATCACCGAGTTTTTGACTTGCTGCGCTTTGACTAACCCAAGAATTTCAGTACGGAAGTCTTCTTTTCTGTCAGACCATCTTAATCCGCCCCGAGCCACTTTTCCTCCGCGAAGATGCACTCCTTCTAATTGTGGTGAATAAACAAAAATCTCAAACATTGGAGCTGGCTGAGGGATGTCAATAATTTTGGCAGGTGTTAACTTGATCGAGATATAACTCTTCGGCTTACCCTTTTCATCTAACTGGAAAAAATTGGTTCTAACGGTGACATCAATTAATTCTAAATAACGATTGAGAATTCTATCCTGATCAAGGTTAGAAACACTTTCCAAGCCTTTAACAATCCTCTTGTGAAGCACATTTTCTTTTCGGTTATCTCTTGTAATAGCCGGATCAAATTTTTGATAGAAGTAATCAACTATCAACCGGGAAATAGCAGGATATGCAGCGAGCGTCTCTTCAACATATTGTTGTGAGAAACTTGAACCTATTTGCCATTTATATTTCGCATAAGCTCTTAGCAATGCCGTTTCTCGCCAATCGAGAGAAGCACTTAAAATAAGCCGATTAAAACCATCATTTTCAGCATCGCCTAACCAGATTTCGCGAAATGCTTCTTGAAATTTATCTTTAAGCGCTTCAAGATTTAGCATTTCACCGTCAGCATGTTTCATTTCAAAATCACTGATCCAACGGTTCACCCCACCAACCGGTTTTATCTTGAAGGGGGTTTCACCGATGACCTTTAAGCCCATATTTTCTAACATTGGCATCACTTCAGACAATGGCTTTGGGCGATTTCTATAAAACAGTTTGAATTTTATTTTTTCCTGCTCGTCCTCCTGGGCTCTATACAACAACATGCTTAGCTCATTGGTTTCTGACAACAACTCCATATGCTTGATATCTAAAACCGCAGTAGGAATGGTCGAATCATCTTGATAACCCGCTTGAAAGGCATTGATATAACGATTGCTCAGTCGTTTTCCTTCTGCTTCACCATAAGAGGATAACAATGCATCTTTAAGGTTATCTTCCCAGGAATGAGCTGACTGTTGCAGATCTTTTTCGATTGCGGCTAAATCGTATTTAGTTGTTTCGGCATTTTCAACAGGGACAATAAAGTGAATTCTGGAAAGTACTGATTCTGAAAAAGTGGTGGTGAATTGTACAGGCCCAGTGGCACCTAATTCTTCAGATAAGATTTCGGTGATCTTTAATCGAATTTTAGTGTTATAGATTTCACGAGGCACATAAACCAGACAAGAAAAAAATCGTCCGTAGGGGTCACGACGAATAAACAGACGAATAATCGGCCGCTCCTGCATTTGCAATATTCCCATTGAGGTTTCAAGCAGATTGGCATATCCGGTTTGAAAAAGCTCATCTCTTGGGTAAGTTTCCAGAATATTTCTAAGTACCTTACTGTCATGCTCATAATTTGACAGTCCCGACTCTTCTTGCACCACTAAAATTTTTTGTCTTAATACTGGAATATTCATCGGGTTGATATTGTAAGCCGCCGAGGTGTACAACCCGATAAATCGGTCTTCACCAATCATTTCACCTTTTTGATTCACTCGTTTTATCCCAACATAATCAATATGCGCGGGTCGATGGACTCTTGAGACAGCACTTAACTTGGTCAATACCAATAAGTTATCCTTTTTAAGGATTAAGTTGCGTGCTCCTTTAGGTAAGTCATCCAATTTATAAGCTTTCGGCTTCCAGGCATCGATGGTATTAATTCCCAATAAAGAGTTCTTTTTAGGCACTAATTTTTGCCCCGAACTCGAATCGTTTAATTCATAATAAGCGTAACCTAATAACGTAAAGTGGTTGCCACGGATCCATTGCAAAAACTCCCGACTTTCAATATTTTTTTCACTTTGCAAAATGCTTGGCAAATGGTTCATATTATCGATAACCAGATCTAATTTGCCACACATGTTTTTCCAGTCAGAAACCGCCGCGGTTACTTCTTGTAAAATACTGATGATATTATCCCGGATCAGGTCCAGTTCGGATTGTTCTAACTGACGGTCTATTTCCAGTAACATCGGGGTAATTGATGGCTTAGCATTAATTTGCCCCGGTTTTTGAAGCCTGGTAATTAATCCTTTATTGTCTCGAGTCAAGGTCATCGGCAGATGAATATGCAAATGCACACCAATGCCCATTCTATTTAATTCCATGCGGATCGAATCAACCAAAAAAGGCATATCTTCATGAACTAGCTCGATAACGCTGTGTTTTGTCTGCCAGCCCTGAGTTTCTAATTCTGGAGAATAAACTCGAAGGCTCTGGGCTGACTGATTTTCTTGAGTAAACTGCCATAGACTGACAATGGGCGAATAGAGATCATTGGCCGTTTTAAACTCAACATCGCCAGCGGTGATATTGGTACAAAAATAACGAGCAAACTCTGAAACTAAAGCCGCTTGTTTTTTTCTGAATTTCGATTCGATTAACTTTAAGACATTTTTGAACAAAACGCTTTCATGAGGATTTTTGCTTTTTAACATGTCGATCCCTTAAGGAATATCATTATTGGTTAAACTGTTGTTATTGTAGGATAAAGTTTATGGATTGGCACGAATATTCAACGATACTTTAATTATTTTTATTCCGCCAGGAAATAATTGGCCGCTCAATTAATCTTAGCAGATCTCGCTTAGTAAATTAGACTCACAATCGCTGCAAAGATAAGGCCTTGCCATTTTTATCGTATCTTAAAATAAATTGCCCGTTGACACCATCACGGGCAATATAGGGCAGGATAAGATTGGCTGGAAATCGAACCTTTAGACCATTTGAACTCTTCACCAAAATACTCCGCGCGCTACCACGATAATATCTTTCAACCTCCGAGGCTTGAATATGAAGTGAAAACTGGACGCTTGGCATCGGTAAGCCGAAGAGTTTTAATTTCGCTCGCGATAAATCAAACGCTGGTAATCTTGTTCTAATCGAAGTAAAGAAACCCGCATTTCATCTACCTCAATATGAATAGCTTCCGACTCTCTTTCTAAATCCTTTATTTCTGCTAATAACTGCCTACGACGATATTCTCGGGTATTTCGATTAACCAGCTCCTCTTCTTTACTTAAGGTTAATTCAGCAAGCTCGTTCATTTTATGTTCATGGGTGTCAATGCTTCTGCGTAAATTGTTTATTTCGGTCTCCATTCTATAAACCTCGAAGCCTTTTTGATAACCTCGCTGAAAACCTCTGCTCAGATCCGCAGGGCATAGGTTGTTATTTTTTCGGCCTTGTAAACCTTGTTGATAACCATTTTGCTCGGTACAAAACTGACGCATTCCTGCTGCATGACCTTTTAAATAAGCATTCAAGTCAGGAGCAACATTATATTCAGCACATGCCTGTCGATGTTCGCCAATATGTGACGAATGCTTGCCACGACTACCATCTTCCAAACCAATAATTTGCCAGTTGGCCGTTTTACATTCGGATTCATTTAAAGTAGCGCAAGAGGTGATGTTTAATAGGAGTAGCAAGCTAAGAACAATGCTGAGAAGTGGCTTAAGCGCTCTAAAATTCATTGAATTATACCCGTTAGTAGTGGTTTTGATGATTTTAGCAGTTATTAGTGAATTTTGGCTAATTAAAATATTCTGTTGAGTTTGATTAATCAATTAAAATCATAAGAAACAGCGATAGCTCATGGTGTGATTGTTGATAGTCGGCTTAGTTTTATCCTCCATACCGTTACCGGCTTT
>JAUUYO010000297.1 GCA_030590405.1 Kangiellaceae bacterium | reverse complement strand
TACTGGCTTTGATTCAGATTCAGATTCAGATTCAGGTTTTTCTTTTATATCGGCTTTAGATTCTACTACTACTTTTTCCGTTAATTTAATCTCTTCACTCAATATAGTTTTTTCAGTGGTTAGAAATTCTTCTTTTTGCAATGATTGCTCGAAGTCTGTGTCTTTGTCCGACCATTCATCCGCTCGCTCAATCGCACTGGCAAAGCTATACAATAATAGCCCAGCGGTTAGCCACCAGATATTGATCCGCTTTAACATTATTGAACTAATTTGAATGTTTTTATTGAGTTCTCAAGTCCTTTTGAAATTTGATAAGTCACCGGGGTTAAATAAGGCACTTCCACTTGCCATTGATTACCGGCATAAATTCGTTTACCGCCCAGTTTAACGCACTGGTTAACCTCATCTTGCTGGGATTGCCCTTTGGGGCATTGATATCCTTCCAGCAATAAAACATTCGTATTGCCGTGATTACTGATGTGCAATGATTTGCCAATTAAATTGGCCTTTAGATCCACCACCGCTTTATTGGGTTGTGAAAGTACTAACACCTCATAAGCGACCACAATTTTAACTGCGGTTTCAGAACTTTTGATCTCGCCAACTTCTGGCTTGACCAAAACTCTAAAAACTCGATCTTTCGCTTGAATGGTTGGCGATTTTTTAGCCTGTGCAATTTGATCTTTAATGTTTTTTTGTATTGGTGGTTTATCCAAACGGACAAAACGAACCCGTTTTCGCCCACCAGGTGCAATCACTAATCGCTGCGGCGAAACCAATAAACCGGCTTCTCTGGGATTACGATATACATCTCGTTTTTCCTGCTTGGTTCCCGGATGATGAATGATGCTCGGTATCACTCGTATATACAGAGTTTCCTCGCCTTGATTAAACACTTCAATATCACGGCTCCGCTCACCACCTTCTTCAAAGTGGATGATCGCCTGACTTAAAGACATACCAGCAAGGGCGGGATTGACAAAGAATAAAAAACCAATAGAGGCCAAAAAATTAGAAATACAGAGACGCACAAGTTAACTCAGTGTTTTTCTTTCTATTACAATATGTTACAAGCTAAATGTCAATCGATTTCGAGGTTTGTTGAAGATATTTCGAAGTTATTCTAATATGAATCACTATCACACCAATAGTGTCAGACTGATCTTTCCATGCTTAATCCAGAATTATTTATTCGGCAGCAATTGTTAAGGTGAGCACGCCGCTATAAGGTGCGGAAGAGCTAACCGAGTGCTGCTGCTTGGGAAAAACGACTCTCAACTGGTTTGAATAGGCATTTTGGCATTGCTTTTTGACCGTAAGGTTAGAATACAAATGGGATAATTGATTGGCTTGTAAAAATTGAAATTCTTGTTGCTGGTGTTTGTAAGAAACTTGATAGCTAAGCTGCTTCTGGCGGCTATTTGAAACATTAAAATGCCCCTTCTCGCCAGATCCGGTAAATTTTACCCGAAACAGATCGGCACCAAATTCACCAGTGCAAAAACCACTTTCGGTCGCCTGGCGGTTCGATGAAAACTTAAGTTCCCCGTTGCTCTGTGCCTGGCTCCTGGGCAAAATTGTCAAAGAAATATGACTGCTTGCAATCGAACTCGAGCCAAGATTCCCATTGCTTGCGGCCAAGGCTGGGGTAAAGGGAGTCACAATTAGAGCCACTCCAGTAGCGACAGAACGCAGCCAATTTTGACGCCTAAGCGCCCGTTTAAGTTGCAATGGTGTAATTAGTTCAAGCGCCATAAGAGCTTCACCAATTCGTACATCGTGAGTGATTTGATAGACAAGCGCTTCGCTAAGCTCTCGCTCGCTAATATATTGGCGTTTAACTAAAATATTACCTAGTCTGGATTTTTCTTCTAACTGTTGTATTAGCATCTTGTAATATCAAATTTGTAGATACTAATTTATCGGCAGAAAAGCCAGGAACTTGAACGTTTGTAGAGGTTTCCAAAAATGGAATGTTGGGTGAGACTGCTCGGGGGGGCTGCTCGGAAGTAATCGGCAGAGATAATATTTATTGAGGTCCGTTTTATGGCAATTAACAGGGTTAAATTAAGGCCTGAATTCGCCTTAGCACGGCGAATTCGAGCACAGGTTTTCTGAAGAGGCATTTTTTCTTTTCTAGTTAACTTTCAACAAAGGCTCGTTCGACTACATAATCGCCCTGCACACCTTTCTTGCGGCTTTCTTCAAAACCATGTTCATCCAGAATCACGCAGGTTTCTTTTAGCATCGAAGGACTACCGCACAACATGACTCGATCAAGCCTGGGATCGAGTTTGGGTAAACCAATTTCATCACACAAGGTCCCTGATCGCATCAGATCGGTAATTCGTCCCTGATTTTGATATTTTTCTCTTGTGACACAAGGGTAGTAAATCAATTGCTCTTTGATCATATCCCCCAGATATTCATGGCAGGCAAGATCTTCGGATAACATTTTATGATAAGCCACTTCGTTGACGAATCTGACTCCGTGGAATAACACCACTTTTTCAAATCGTTCATAAGTTTCCGGATCTTTGATAATACTTAAAAAAGGCGCTAAGCCGGTACCAGTGCCAATCAATAATAAATTGCGTCCATCACGTAGATCGTCAACCACCAAAGTTCCGGTTGGCTTGCTGCCAATCAGCACTTCATCGCCGGGTTTTAAATGCTGCAATTTAGAGGTTAGAACACCGTCTTGGACTTTAATACTAAAAAACTCTAAATGCTCTTCGTGATTAGCACTGGCAATACTGTAAGCGCGCATAATTGGCTTGGCATCAGGTTGTGCTAAACCAATCATAATAAATTCACCATTTCTAAAACGCAAACCTTGGCTACGGGTGGTTTTAAAAGAAAACAGGGTATCATTCCAGTGATGGACATCGATGACTTTTTCGGTTTTAAATTTACTACTCATGATTGACGATTCTTTATGTAAAGCAAAATAACTGAAGTTTATAACTAGCTGCATTCTAACCAATTTAAAAAGTTTTATCCAAACTTCTTTTGATGGATTTATCCTTGTTTTTATTGAGTGTTTTGAGTTAACTCTCTTAAAAACCCGGTTAAATTGAAACTCAGTTATTGCATTATTGAGTGAGCGATAGAGTCTTGTTTGATTACCAATTTTGATTCGCTATTGCCTGGAAGAATAATGCCAAGCTTTTTGAAGGCGTCATCATATTGCGGAAAATGAGTCGAGTTAGAAAACTCAGAATGTAACTCGCTGAAAATATTCGATGCGGATAAATGATCAAGCTGTTTTACAAGGTTTTGGCCCTGCCAGATTTTTGAACCATTGATACAACAATGATTAAGCTTGAGTAAGATATCGTTAAGCCCTGTTTGTCCGTTAGATTTTTCTCTCAAAGCGATATCCGCTTTCAAAAACATCAGCGCGCCACTCCAATAAACGCGCATTCGCCTGCCACGCTGATGACGCTCACCCCAATTTTTAGAGGATTCAATCAGAGATTCATCAGGTAACTTACGAAGACTTTTTTCAGTTCTTTGAAACGCATTGTAAATTCGACTCCAGGCTTTTTCCTGTCTCAATGCTCCCATTTGCCCCATAAGCACATATTGTAAATAG
>JAUUYO010000252.1 GCA_030590405.1 Kangiellaceae bacterium | reverse complement strand
GTTTGTTTAAATCGAAACACCTTATCTCTAAATTTTACCGCTTCCCCCGAGCCTTTTGCGACCGATGCCAGTATTTTGATATCGGAAATTCCATAGTCATCGCTAATCTTGGTTTGCAAAATAAATTTTGGTGATTTATTCTGGCCGATTTCAACTAACGATTGATTAGGCTGGACTATTTTTATTTTAGGCACTTGGTCGCGGATCACAGCAATAGAATAAATCTCATCAAAATTAATGTTTTTTTGTTGGCTTTGAAAACCGAATTGGTACAAGTTAGTTTGGTTAATTTGATCATGGACTTTAAATATTTCTTTCTCTTTTACAAAACGAATTTTCGATTTACCACTCGCCAGATAATAATAGCTAAGCGAGGACTCCGAAAATTCTAACGCCCACTCAATGCTTGAACCTTCTGCCACTTCAAGATCAAGCCCGGTTGAGCGACTTGACAGTAACTTAGTATAAGCTGGCGGCGTTATCGTGATGTTTGTACTGATAATTCTCGGAATAGCCGATTTAGCTTGATTCAATCCATTCTGTTTGTGTATTTCTTTAATAGTTGTCACTGGTTCATTAAATATCTGATAAGCACTACGTATGTTATCGCCGCCAAGCCAAAGAATAGCGGTGATAATCGATAATATTGCAGCTCGTTTATAATCAACTTTAGCACCGATAACGCTCAACAAGCCTTGTTGATGATCACTTAACAACATTCCTTCGACTTTATCTTTTTGCAATCGTTGAATAAGCGATAGGTCTTGGTTCGGCATCATTAATAACTGAGCACTTTCCTGATACCTGGGGAAGTGCCGGTTGATATCTTCTAACAGGTTTTTAGGATTAATGGCCAAATAATTTTTTGAATGAATAAAATAATAACTGATCATTAACAGGACTAAAGTAGGTGGCGTTAATTTTAACCAAAGGCTAATTTCCAGTAAATCCAATACAAGCAATAAACAAACGGCCATCAATAAACTTGTTATTAAAAAAGAAAATGATTCAATTCGTCGAAGTCGTGTCACTAAAATCTTGATGACGGACTCTGTGTCGGATTCTTGGCTCTTGGGAATATTAGTCATTGGCTAAATCCCGTTTTTGAAATATGCACTTTCCTTGATATTGGTTTTCCGATAGCCATCTTTCGATAAGCCAAACTAGACACAAAATTAGTATCAGCAAAGGGCGTAAAGAGTTTGTAACCTGTTGCAACTCAAGTGGTTTCGAAATTGTATCAACAGCTTTACTTGAAAGAGTGGCGAGTTGCAAGTTTGAAATCTGTCTCTGCTTGAGAAGGGTTGGACTATTGTTGAGTAGATTTGACAAGCTGAGTGGAAACCGCACAGTTTTGACTAAATCCGTCCAGTCGGGATGAAAGCGGCTGTGAAATTGAAATATTTTTCCTTGCTTTTTATTTTTAGATGAGAGCAATATTTGACCGTTTTGATTAAACCAAATGGGCTTAAAATTCGCAGCGACAGGTTGAAGTGGTTGCCGGTAAACATTGTTCCAGAATTGAACAATCGGAATAGCAACCGGTAGAGTATGATTTTTTTCAGAGCTGTTGGCGTGGCCGGAAATATCTAAGAGTAAGTAACTGCCCGCTTCGACCTGTTGATAAAGTATTGACGGAACCGGGTTTTCACTTAACCAGAAAATCCAGTCGGAATTGGCTTCACTGAAAAGAATATCACTGCCGTTATCAAGCTTTGTTACAGGATAGTGATTAACTGCTAATCGAATATTGGATGTTTTGGATAAAGTATCCAACGCCAATTTTAAGTGTTGGTTGTCAAGGACTCTGCTTGATGAATAAAAAATGCTAATGTTCAATTTGGTCGATGGGGTGGTCTTTGGATTAAGTGGTTTGACCCGCCAGTCGAAATTTTTTGCAGACAAAGACCCGGCTTGCTCAGGTGAATATTGCTCCATTCTATTGGTTGTATAAAGGATGTTTTTTTCGGCGATCAGGTTTTTATCGTCTAGTTCAGCCAATAAGCTATCAATACTCATCTTTGAAGCCGGGCGTGGTATATTTTTATTTGATATTTCTAACGATGACAAAGACAGTTTGCTAAAGCCAGCCGCCAGCAGGATAACTGGATCTTTCGCATGATCTATTTTGATCTGTTCTAATTCTTGATCTGTTGCATTATTCAGCCAGTCGGGGGAGATAAAAACTCGCGTTTCCTGAGGATATTCTTGTTGCTCTTGTTTGACTAGTTCGGCAAGCAATAAGACTAAAATAAAAAAAATGATTAAGCGAAGTAATAACAGCAGCCATTGGCGGATTTTTATTTCAATAATGCGAATATTTTTCGCTTTTTTTATAAAATCGATATTGCCGATCAGAACCAGTTTGCCTCGGCTCGGATTTAGTAAATGAATTAGCAGTGGAATAGCTAGACTGCTCAAGCCAATCAGAGCGAAGCCATTTAATAAAAACAAGTCATAAAACAGGCTGATCATTTTATCACTCGATTACGCTGACGAAGGTATTCAAATAGTATCTGGTCAAGCGGTAGATCAATATTAAATCGGCTGGTATGAATTTGTTTTTCGAGCAGTTGACTATCAAGTCGGTTTTGATAATCTTGATAATTTTTCAGGTAGGTTTGTTTTACACTGGATGCCGATACTAATATTTCCTGTTGAGTCTCTAAATCTTTAAACCGGATCGCGCCCTGGTAATTAAAATCAAGCTCGTCATTGCTGGTTAACTGAATAGCAACCACTTCCGAGAGTGAAGTATTCAGTTTGCCAAGAAAATCGGTTATTTCATGGTGTTTTTGATTAAGATCGCTGATCACAAAAATAATAGCCGGTTTTTGTAGCCTTTCGATCTGCCGTTGTAACAGTTTGAGATTAGGGAAAAAATTACCCTTTTTTGTATGCGCGAGCGAGAGCAATAATTTTTGCCAATGACGTTCACCATTACCGGAGGGTAGAAAAGTCTCTGGGGAATCTGCTGAACAGTTATCGGTAAGACTTAGATATCCAAAGGAATCCCCCTGCTTTTGTGCCAGATAACCGAGACTGGCAATTAAGTGTTTGCCATATTCCAGTTTATTCCAGTGAGAAGTCTTTTTTTCTTGAAGGTTATTTTGCTGGGATGACTGCAACATCGACTGGCTGGCATCGAGTAGAAACCAGATATCAATTTCACTTTCTCGCTCAGCTTCCCTCACAAAATAGCGGTCACTTCGGGCAAATAACTTCCAGTCAACCTGGCTTAATTCATCACCCACTTCATAACCGCGATACTGACTAAACTCGATCCCCACACCGCGCTGAATACTGGGTTGTAGGCCATGTAAAAAACCTTCGGCAACGGTTTTGGCGATCAAAGGCATGTCTTTGATTCTGGCTAAGGTTTTAGGATCGATCAACTGTTGCATGGGATAGCCAAAAACTAGCTGATTTGGCTTTTGGGTTTTGCAACATTCGCCAGTAACTCGGTAATAATTTTATCATTACTCATGTTATCGGCCTCTGCTTGAAAATTAATTAGAACACGATGTCTGAGTACCGCAGGGGCGACAAATGCAATATCTTCAAGAGTGACTGAGTATCGAGTAGAAAGTAACGCTCTCGCTTTTGCGCAAAGCACTAATGCTTGTCCCGCGCGAGGTCCAGCTCCCCAACGAACATATTGTTTTATAACAGAGCTCTCCGCTTCCTCGGGTCTGGTTTGTCTGACCAGTCGAGCGACATAACTCAGCAGAGGCTCAGATATTTCGACATCGCGAACCAGAGCTTGTAACTCAAGGATATCTTTATCATTCATTAATGCCTTGAGCTCGATCGATTGATTACCAGTGGTTCGTTTGAGTATTTCGATTTCTTCTGCCTGGCTTGGATAACCCACTCGAATAAACATTAAAAATCTATCTAACTGCGCTTCGGGCAGTGGGTAGGTGCCAGATTGTTCAACCGGATTTTGAGTCGCCAGGACAAAAAATGGCTTGGGCAAATCATAGCTTTGGCCAGCATAACTGACGCGTTTTTCCTGCATGGCTTCGAGCAGCGCTGCTTGCGTTTTAGGTGGGGTACGGTTGATTTCATCTGCCAGAAGAATATTAGTAAAAACCGGGCCTTGTTGAAATTTAAAAAAACGTTTACCACTGGTATGATCTTCTTCAAGAATTTCTGTGCCAACAATATCACTGGGCATTAGATCCGGGGTAAATTGCACCCGGCAAAAATCAAGATCCATAGTTTCAGCCAAAGTACTGACTAATAGGGTTTTGGCCAGCCCTGGTACGCCTTCTAACAAGCAATGGCCGCCTGCCAAAATACTGATCAATAACTCTTCAATGATCTTTTGTTGGCCCACGATCACTTTGCCGATCTCATCTTTGATTTCGCTTAATCGGGCAATTTTTTTTTGTAATTGTTGTTCGTTCATCGCTTAAACCTTACTGCTAGACTAATCCAGTTCGAATCAGATAATATTTTGTTTGTTGATCATTCATTATGAGGTCATCGCATAAACAACAATATTGACCGCAAAACGGGTATTATCGACCGCCAAAAAACGTTTATTTCTAAAATCATAATCCCATTCACAACCAAGGTCTTTGTTGCTGTACAAAACCGCAATGCGGCCATCGATTTCAATGGCTTTTAAATAGTCATGCACCAGATCATCACCCCAACCGTTTAACTCCAATCCTGTATCTGGCG